>NZ_WPDC01000068.1:0-17633 GCF_035615595.1 Vibrio sp. R-1
ATCAACAACGTTTTCCGTCGTTTAGGGCTGCGAATTATAAGAGCATTTTCTTGTGATGCAAGAGCTTCTCGTGAAAAAAACTCTTTTTTTTTTCGCTTGCCGAAAAAGCATGCAAGATGTCGAACAATTGCTCTTTTTATAGCATTGAATACCCGATATTAGATCTTGAATACCGCCTTACGGTAGAACTGAAGCTCAGCAATTGACTCTCGAATATCATCCAAAGCAAGATGGCTACCTGTTTTACTGAACTCTTTTAGCACTTCAGGCTGCCAGCGGCGAGTCAGCTCTTTGATGGTGCTGACATCAATATAACGATAATGGAAGTACGCTTCCAAACGCGGCATGTGTTTGTAAAGGAAACGTCGGTCTTGACCAATACTGTTGCCACAAATCGGAGATTTGCCTTCCGGCACCCACTGCTTTAAAAACGCGAGCGTTTGATCTATAGCTTCTTCTTCACTTACTTTGCTTTGACGCACACGCGCCACCAAGCCACTTGCGGTGTGCGTTGTGGTACACCATTCATCCATTTTCGCGAGTTCGGATTCGGGTTGATGAATCGCAATCACTGGGCCTTCAGCTAAAATGTTTAACTCACTGTCAGTAACAATGGTCGCCATCTCAATGATTTTGTGCGTTTCAGGATCAAGTCCCGTCATCTCTAAATCAATCCAAATCAGATTCTGGTCGCTGAAAGACATAATGGTGCGCCTATAGGGGTTTATTCACAAAAGAGGTACTATACCCAAATTCAGATCGACAGGATACGTATCAAATTGAGATTTGATACGCCTTATATCTAGCAGAGAGTAAGTAGAACACTGTGACAAAAAAGAAAAAGCTTACACACGGTCAAGTACGCCGGGTTAGAAATAACCAACATAAAAAACTCAAACAAGAAGAGTCTATCGTTTGGGATGAGGCCTTGCTCGGCAGTGCGCAACCGGGATTAGTGATTACCCGCTTTGGTCAACATGCCGATATTGAAGATCCAGCGACGGGGGAAATTCATCGCTGTAACCTGCGTCGCGGCATCGAAAGTTTAGTATCCGGCGATAACGTCCTGTGGCGCCCAGGGGCTGAGACTCTCGCGGGCATTTCCGGTGTGGTAGAAGCGGTGGAAGCTCGCAGCTCTGTATTAGTGCGCCCAGATTATTACGATGGCCTCAAACCCGTTGCAGCAAACGTGGATCAAATGGTGATCGTGTCCTCGGTATTACCCGAGCTCTCTCTAAATATTATTGATCGCTACTTGATTGCTTCCGAAACGTTGGGCATTGCACCACTCATCGTGCTGAACAAGATTGACCTACTCAGCCCAGAGCTTCGAGAGCAATACAGCACATGGTTAAATGATTACCGCGCCATTGGCTATGACGTGCTCTACGTCAGTAAGAAAACCGGTGAAGGGATTGCGGATCTTGAAGTGAAACTGCGCGATCGCACCAACGTGTTTGTGGGTCAATCGGGTGTTGGCAAATCCAGTTTGGTCAATGCATTACTTCCAGAATTGGAAGAAGATGTGGAAGAAGGGGCGATTTCTGAAACCTCTGGCTTAGGCCAACACACCACCACCGCCGCACGGCTTTATCACATTCCAAGTGGAGGTGATTTGATTGACTCACCCGGGGTACGTGAATTTGGTTTGTGGCACTTAGAAACCGATGATGTCACCAAAGCTTATGTCGAATTTCGCCCTTACTTAGGCGGCTGTAAATTTCGTGATTGCAAACATGGGGATGACCCGGGTTGCTTGTTGCGTGAGGCCGTAAGCAAGGGAGAAATCAGCGCACTGCGTTTTGATAATTACCATCGGATTGTGCAAAGCATGACGGAAAACAAAGCCAATCGCCAGTATTCGCGCAGCAAAAAAGCCGATCTGTAAGAGCAAATTGTTAGCAAGTTTAGAGCATCTACTGACAGAAGGCGCGATTTTCAGTAACATCTCGCGCCCATCACCACTCTATTGGAATGTAAACCATGGATAAGATTAAAGTTGGACTGCAATATTGGATTCCACAACATGCCCTGACCCGCTTGGTTGGCAAGTTGGCGTCTGCGCGTGCAGGCAGCCTGACCACGGCCATCATCCGCTGGTTCATCAAGCAATATAACGTCAACATGGACGAGGCTCTGCACTCTGACCCGACCCACTTCAAGACGTTTAATGAATTTTTTGTACGTGAGCTAAAAGCTGGCGTGCGCCCTATCGCTGAAGGCGAAAAGGTGATTACTCATCCTGCCGATGCATGCGTGAGTCAGTTTGGTGCGATTGAAGACGGTAAGCTTATCCAAGCCAAAGGCCACACTTACTCAGCCCAAGAGCTGCTCGGTGGTGATGCCAAGCTCGCGGAAGAATTCCGCGATGGCGATTTCGCCACTCTGTATCTCTCACCACGGGATTACCACCGCGTACATATGCCTTGTGATGGCACATTGCGTCAAATGATCTACGTACCGGGCGATCTGTTCTCGGTAAACCCTCTGACAGCGGAAAATGTACCGAACTTGTTTGCCCGCAACGAGCGTGTGGTGTGTATTTTCGATACAGAATTTGGCCCAATGGCACAAGTGCTGGTTGGCGCCACCATTGTCGGCAGTATTGAACTGGTTTGGGCGGGCACCGTGACTCCGCCGCGTGGCAACACCGTTTATCGTTGGGACTACCCAGCAAACGGTAACCAAGCCGTGGTTCTCAAAAAAGGCGAAGAGATGGGTCGCTTTAAACTGGGCTCCACCGTGATCAACCTGTTTGCCAAACAAGCTATTCGCTTTGATGACAGCATGGCACTGGGCGCACCAACCCGCATGGGCGAGCCCTACGCACACCAATCTTAATATACGACTTAGAGTTGCAGCCAACACCAACGCTGCTTCAAGTCGGAAGACTCAACATCCCAGCTTCGGCTGGGATGTTGTCTTTTGAAGCTCGCCACACATCTGCACTGTCACTGATAGCAAAACCCCAAAATTTAACCGCCCTCTAAGACCCATAGATTTCAGTCGCTTACTCTAAGCTTTCACTTGAGCCAAAAGGGAAAGCCCATGCCGCAACTGGAACGAGGTCTACTCGTCAAACTCCTGATCTGTTTCTTACTGCCGTTGGGCGTACTATTGATGCCGATTGATGCAATCCCGATTCAAGATCTCACCTTGGTTCAACACCGTTTACTGGCCATTTTCCTTCTTGCTGCACTGCTGTGGGTGTTGGAGCCTGTTCCTGTGTTTGCCACGTCGATCCTGATCATTGCCCTTGAGCTCGTCATGATTTCCGATAAAGGCTTGCATGGCTTTCGAGTGCCCGATCCGCATCATCCGCTCGGTGAACTCCTTAAATACACCGATATTTTCAGTGCCTTCTCCTCTCCCATTATCATTTTGTTTATGGGCGGTTTTGCTTTAGCCATCGCTGCATCTAAATACGAATTGGATAACAACTTAGCACGAGTGCTACTCAAACCTTTTGGCCACCAGCCTAAGTACATCATGCTCGGGTTAATGCTGATCACCTCAGTTTTCTCGATGTTTATGTCCAACACAGCGACCACAGTGATGATGTTGGCGCTGCTTGGCCCTATTGTTGCGTCTGCCCCCAAAGGGGATTTAGGCATCAAAGCTCTGGTGCTGTGCATTCCGATTGCGGCCAACACAGGGGGCATCGCAACCCCGATCGGCACGCCACCTAATGCCATCGCACTGCAGTATCTAACGGGCGAAAACAGCATTGATTTTCTGTCATGGATGATGATGGGGTTACCGTTCGTATTGGTACAACTGACGATTGCTTGGTTCTTACTACAAAAGCTTTTCCCCTCCTCACAAGCCACAATGACCTTGAAACTCAAAGGCGAATTTCAACGCGGCTGGCGTGCCATGCTGGTCTACATCACGTTTGCTTTAACTATTGTGCTGTGGATGACCACCACATGGCACGGCATGAACACTTATGTGGTGGCGATTATTCCACTCGCCGTGTTCACCCTCACTGGCATCATGGGCAAAGAAGAGCTGAAACAGATCAACTGGGATGTGCTTTGGTTAGTTGCCGGTGGGATCGCGATTGGCATCGGCCTTGAACAGACTGGACTCGCCCAAGCGTTAGCACACGCCATCGACTATCAGTCTCTCTCACCGATGCTGATTGTGATTGCTCTTTCGTTGGTGTGCTGGCTAATGGCCAACTTTATGTCTAACACGGCAACCGCCAACTTGATCATGCCGATTGCCGCAGCAATTGGTACTTCGATGAGTAGTCTTGAGCAA
Source organism: Vibrio sp. R-1 (assembly GCF_035615595.1). Taxonomy (NCBI): domain Bacteria; kingdom Pseudomonadati; phylum Pseudomonadota; class Gammaproteobacteria; order Vibrionales; family Vibrionaceae; genus Vibrio; species Vibrio sp. R-1. The sequence continues at coordinate 4,267 of NZ_WPDC01000068.1, forward strand.
GTCGGCGGCTTACAAGCGCTGTTAGTCGTGGTCGCTTTTTCCGCGTCACTGGGGATGATTTTGCCCGTTTCGACACCGCCCAACTCGCTTGCTTACTCAACGGGGCTTATCGAAAGCAAAGATATGGCAAAAACGGGTTTAGTCATTGGGGTGATTGGGCTTGGCATCGTCTATCTGATGGTGTTCCTACTCGGATAAACTCCCTCTTTCTCCTCTCCTTCACACCTTGTCGTCACTTTTGATACGGCAAGGTGTGAACCCTCTAATCGCACAGAAATTGGTTTTGTTTTCCTGATTGCTTAATGGCATATTGAGTGCCCTCATCACTCCCAACCGCAAGGATGACGCAATGGGTTACGAATGGCTGGCACTTGCTGCGGCCTGTCTTTGGGCTATCGCCAGTTTACTTTCTATCACTCCCGCGAAACACCTCGGCTCTTTTGCTTATAGCCGCTGGCGTATGGGGTGTACCTCCGTCATCTTAACCACCATTGCTCTCTTTAGCGGAGGTTGGTTAACCGTACACAGCAGTGCGATTCCAGCCATGATGCTGTCGGGGTTTATTGGAATTTTCATCGGTGATACCGCGCTTTTTGCTTGCCTGAATCGCATGGGGCCAAGACAGTCCGGTTTACTCTTCTCCTGTCATGCGGTGTTTTCTGCCGTGCTCGGTTATTTCCTGTTTAGTGAAAGCATGACCAAGCAAGAGCTATTCGGCTCTACTTTAGTGTTTAGCGGCGTTCTGATGGCGATTTTCTTTGGTCGCCGTGGGCAAACTGGGCCTAGTTTGGATAGCATCAATGGCAGTGTGTGGGTTGGAATTGGACTCGGCTTAACCGCCGCCTTATGCCAAGCCCTCGGGGGCATTATTGCCAAACCCGTGATGCAAACAGAGATCGATCCGATTGCTGCCTCTGCAATGCGGATGATCACCGCCTTTGCGGCTCACTCTTTACTGCGTTTAACTGGCGCGCGCATTGCTCGTCCTACACAAACCATCACGCTCAATATCTTTTTGGTCACGGCACTCAACGGCTTTATTGCCATGGCGGTTGGTATGACGCTGATCCTCTACGCTCTGCGTGAGGGGAATGTCGGCATGGTCGCACTGCTCTCCTCCACCACGCCCATCATGCTGTTACCACTGCTTTGGTTCTACACTAAACAGTGCCCAAACCGCTATGCTTGGTTAGGGGCTATCCTTGCCGTTGGGGGCACCAGCTTGTTGGTGTCTTAAACGCGATTTTGATCAATAGGCTACATTTACTTGCATTGATAGAGAGAATCATTGATCTTAACCGGATGCAAAGCGTCTAGATTGTAGTAAAATTACGCTAATTTTACGTTTCAGTTATTTTGATTTTGACGAGGTTAGAACTATGTCAGCTAAGAAGCCAATGGCTCTGGTGATCCTAGATGGTTGGGGTTACCGCGAAGACAACGCAAATAACGCGATCAACAATGCGCGTACACCTGTGATGGATAGCCTAATGGCCAACAACCCTCACACTCTGATTTCTGCTTCTGGTATGGACGTAGGTCTACCTGATGGTCAAATGGGTAACTCAGAAGTGGGTCACACCAACATCGGTGCTGGCCGCATTGTTTACCAAGACCTGACTCGCATTACCAAAGCGATCATGGATGGTGAATTCCAACAAAACGAAGTTCTGGTGACTGCGATTGATAAAGCAGTTGCTGCGGGCAAAGCCGTTCACCTGATGGGTCTGATGTCTCCAGGTGGCGTACACTCACACGAAGACCACATCTACGCAGCAGTAGAAATGGCGGCCGCACGTGGCGCAGAAAAAATCTACCTGCACTGCTTCCTTGACGGTCGTGACACACCACCACGTAGCGCAGAAGCGTCACTGAAACGCTTCCAAGATCTGTTTGCCAAACTGGGCAAAGGTCGTATCGCTTCTATCGTGGGCCGTTACTACGCCATGGATCGTGACAACAACTGGGATCGCGTTGAAAAAGCCTATGACCTGCTGACTCTGGCGCAAGGTGAGTTTACTTATGACTCAGCGGTTGAAGCACTGCAAGCGGCTTACGCTCGTGAAGAAAACGATGAGTTTGTGAAAGCAACCGAAATCCGCGCAGCGGGTCAAGAATCTGCCGCGATGCAAGATGGCGATGCCCTGCTGTTCATGAACTACCGTGCTGACCGCGCGCGTCAAATCACCCGTACTTTCGTGCCTGATTTCGCAGGCTTTAGCCGCAAAGCCTTCCCAGCGCTGGATTTTGTGATGCTGACTCAATACGCAGCAGACATCCCACTCCAGTGTGCGTTTGGTCCAGCCTCACTGGAAAACACCTACGGTGAGTGGCTATCAAAAGCGGGTAAAACTCAGCTACGTATTTCTGAAACCGAGAAATACGCGCACGTAACCTTCTTCTTCAACGGCGGCGTTGAAAATGAATTCCCAGGCGAAGAGCGTCAACTGGTGGCTTCACCAAAAGTAGCCACCTACGACCTACAACCAGAAATGAGCTCTAAAGAGCTGACTGACAAGCTGGTTGCAGCGATCAAATCAGGCAAATACGATGCGATCATCTGTAACTATCCAAACGGCGACATGGTCGGTCACACTGGCGTTTACGAAGCTGCCGTGAAAGCGTGTGAAGCCGTAGACGAGTGTATTGGTCGTGTGGTTGAAGCTATCAAAGAAGTGGATGGTCAACTGCTGATCACCGCTGACCACGGCAACGCGGAAATGATGATTGACCCAGAAACGGGCGGCGTACACACAGCGCACACTAGCCTACCTGTACCACTTATCTATGTCGGCAACAAAGCGATCAGCCTAAAAGAAGGCGGAAAGCTATCGGATCTAGCTCCAACCATGTTGGCGCTGTCGGATCTGGATATTCCAGCAGACATGTCAGGCCAAGTGCTGTACAGTTAAGCTGACTCGATGATGATGAAAGCCCTGAATACTCAGGGCTTTTTTATACGCTTTTCCCACCGAGTGCGATGAGAATTGCAAACTTTTGACATCACAGGCTCGCCTGATGCCAAGCTTTGGGTATACTGAAGCACCCGTTTTTTATTCACTAACACTAGACCAAACTCAATGACAGCAACGGATCCGCACGCGATTTTCAGTGACTTTCTAGGAAAAACCTTGACCCGACGTCTGCTGGCCTGCCTGTTATTTATGGTTTCGCCGTCGCTCTTTGCGGCTACGCAACAGGAGTTAACGGGAGTAAAAAGTGAAATATCTCGCCAACAACAATCACTGGCAGAACAACAAAAATCGCTCGACCAACTACAACAAGCCCTTAAACAACAAGAGCTTGGCATCAACAGTATCGAAAATCAGATCACGAAAACCAAAAACAATCTGGAGAATGCCAATCGCAACATTGCTCAGCTCAATAGCAATATTCAGGCGCTGGAAACTCAGAAACAGCAACAAGCCGATAAACTCGAACGACTACTGCAGACCTACTATCTCACTAAACGCTCACTGACGAATGGTCAATTTTTTCATCGCAGTGCCGATGAAGACCGCATCAGCCAGTACTATCAACATTTGGCAAAAAGCCGCGCGCAAGCTATCGAAGCTTTAGAAAAAACCCAAGCCGATCTCAATGCCAGTCAACAGCAGAGACAAGCTGAGCGTGAACAGATTGAGAAATTACTGGCAGAGCAGACCCAACAGCGAGACAAACTGGCTAAAACGCAAAGTGAGCGTAAGCAAACCGTAAAGAAAATTGAGAGCAGCATTTCCGGCGACAAAGTCTACCTTGCCGAATTGCAGCGCAACGAAACGCGCCTCAAAGCTGAAATAGCCAAAGCCGCCAAACGCAATGCAGTATTGATGAATGGCATTGCGAGCCAACGCGGTAAGCTACCGTGGCCACTGAAAGGGCGTGTGCTACATAACTTCGGTGAACGCCAAACTGGGCAGATTGATTGGAAAGGTTTGGTCATTGATGCCAATTACGGCCAAGAGGTCAAAGCGGTTTATCCGGGCACGATCGTGTTTGCCGAGTATCTGCGAGGTTATGGCTTGGTTGTGCTCCTCGACCACGGTAAAGGTGATATGACACTGTATGGCTTCAACCAAACTCTGCTCAAGAAAGAGGGCGACAAAGTCATCGCAGGTGAAACCATTGCTCTTGCGGGTGATACTGGTGGCCAATCACGCCCTGCCCTCTACTTTGAAATCCGTCGTAATAGCCGCGCGGAAAACCCTTCGCAGTGGTTACAGCGCTAAGAGGCGTAAAATGCCTCGACAACCGCAATCACGTTATCGAGCAGCGCATAGGGGAGTTGATTGACTCCCCCGGCCGATTCTCGCCCCCCACCAGAAGGAAACTGGGCACACAAAGCTCCCGCGCCTCGTTTATCGCTCAAGGGAGCACGTAAAGAGAGCGTGTAATGCTGCTCATCCGCATACGTCACAATCAAATGCGCACGTTGCATATCCTGATTAGCAAGATGATTGGCAAATGCGCCGCTCACGCGCTGCGCTGCTGCACAATCGGGTAAGATCACCACGGTGACACTTGAGCTCCGATAATAAGCCGGTTGCGCAAGGGCAAAAGCAAAATCTTGCTGATAAGCGCTGCGTAATTGGTAAAAAGGCGAGTTGAGATCAGCCAGCACAGCCCACGGTGTTTGATAAGCGAGTAAAGTTTGATACAACGTATCAGGCGCGAAATGCAGTTCAGATACGGTGCGGCCATAGCCATTGTAGTTAATCAGCGTTCCTAATTCACAAAGGGCATCGGTTTGTGCGGCATCGAATCCCGCTTCTTCCGCCAGAGTGTGTGCCACACGGTGTAAGTTATCGCCAAACGCTGCTGTTATCGCCCAGTCACGAAAACGCCCTTTCAGTAGCCGATCAATGATCAATGCTGTACAGAGATTGGCATCGGTATCAATATGCGCTTGCAGTGCAGAATGGGCAGGAATATCGCCGGGCTGATGATGGTCGGCATAAAATACATGGGCTCCCGCTTGCAAAGCTCGCTGCAAGCCAAGCTGATTTTTAGCCATGGAGATATCCAATACCACCAGCTCATCACCAGCCGTTACCGTCAGTCGATCGAGTAAGGCAATATCGCGCTTAACGCCCGTGACTAGCTGAGTCGATTTAGGATGCGCTAGACGCCATTGCACAAGAGAAAGAATGCCATCAGCATCCCCATTAAATACATCGTAATCCACGTAAAGCTTCCTTTCTGGCTGGAAATGTTCAGGAAGTTAGCAACGAATCGGCTCCATGCCCAAGACAGATTGGTTATAACTCATGCTCAGGCATGCATAGCTCGCACACCTTCTTCAAGCAGTTGAAGCTGTTCACGCCCCGCCTTAGTGGCACAAGGTTTAACGACCGAGATCATCTGTAACATGCCTTGATGAATCACCTCTTCCGTGATCTGAGTTTTGTGTGACATCGCCGATTGATAACCAAGCCAGCTGGACGCAATCAGATGCAGAGTCCGCACCAGTTTCGGCATCTCATCCTCATTCAACTCCAGCAGTTGCAGATTGACAAAATTGCGCACGATATCAATCAAATTGGTCTGTAATCGTTCTTGAACCCGAATGTAGTCAGCATGCAACTCTTCATCGCGCTGCAAGATTTCCGGCAAATTGGCATAGAAAAAACGGTATTTCCACATCAGAGTGAAAATCGAATCCAAATAGTGCTTGAGTAGAGAAAGGCTCTCATACTGACCTTGTAGCGGAGTAAAACGCTCAATCAGCTCCGCCGAGTAGAGCGCAAAAATATCACGCACTATCTCCTGCTTATTGCGAAAGTGGTAATACAAATTACCTGGGCTGATCTCAATATGAGCAGCGATATGGTTAGTCGTGATGTTACGTTCACCTTGCTGATTAAACAGCTCAAGTGCCGCATGCACTATGCGATCCTTAGTTTTCATCATGATTCGCTTCGTCTTTCTGTCTGGATTACCGAAGTATAAAACAGTCGGGCTCAAGATGTGAAAAGCGTCTGACCTGCAGACGCTTTTCACGTTTACTATGGATGGTACGGCTTCGAAAGCTCATGCACCGCTTCAACAAACACACCGGCATTTTCAGGCGGCACGTCCAAATGAATACCATGCCCCAAGTTGAACACGTGGCCTGTGCCACCTTGGCCAAATCCAGCCAAAATACTCGCCACCTCTTCACGAATTCGTGGGGCAGGAGCATACAGAATGGAAGGATCCATATTGCCTTGCAGTGCCACTTTGTCTCCCACACGCGCTTTAGCGTCGGCGATATTGATCGTCCAATCTAAACCCACAGCATCACAACCTGTAGCCGCGATCTGCTCCAGCCACATGCCACCATTTTTGGTAAACAGCGTGACTGGTACACGGCGGCCTTCGTTTTCACGAATCAAGCCAGCGACAATCTTGTGCATGTATTGCAAAGAGAACTGTTGATAATCACGCGGTGTTAACACGCCGCCCCAAGTATCAAATACCATCACCGCTTGTGCGCCGGCTTTAATCTGAGCATTCAGGTAGCTGATAACACTGTCAGCTAATTTATCTAACAGCGCATGCAGCACGGCAGGCTCGCTGTACATCATCTTTTTGATTTTGGTGAAGGCTTTTGAACTGCCACCTTCAACCATATAAGTGGCGAGCGTCCAAGGACTGCCAGAGAAACCAATCAGCGGCACTTCACCTTGCAGATCTTTGCGAATTTGACGCACCGCGTTCATCACATACTGCAATTCCCCTTCTGGATCGGGAATACCAATCTTATCGACATCGGCTTTGCAGGTGATGGGATGCTCAAAGACTGGTCCTTCGCCCGCCGCAAAACGCAGCCCAAGTCCCATCGCATCAGGAATCGTCAAAATATCAGAAAACAGGATCGCAGCATCAAGCGGAAAACGGCGCAGCGGCTGTAAAGTCACTTCTGAAGCCAACTCTGCATTCTTGCACAGCGCCATAAAATCACCCGCTTGAGCACGAGTGGCACGGTATTCAGGGAGATAACGCCCCGCTTGGCGCATCATCCATACAGGAGTGTAATCGACTGGCTGCTTGAGCAAAGCACGCAGGTAGCGATCATTTTTTAATTCAGTCATGGTGATTCCCACTTTTTCGGCTTCTTTACTTTGGCGCGTATTCTAACATCGTTTGTCCCACAAAAGCGGTTGGCTTTGCAAGCGGGATCAAGTTATTAACTTTTAAATCAATGCTTAAATTGCGTCCAACCCTTAACGGTGTTAAAAATTTGTTCGCTAGCGAAAACTATAATCATAAACTGAGTCCTCGACTCAGCATCTCATAACGACATCTTACTTACCCCCTCCTTAACCGGAGGGTTTTTTTTGCCTTTTAAGCCTGATCTTGGGCAATATCGGCCAACGTCTGCTCAATCAAAGCGCGGGCAATCGTCCCTCGCGGTGCAACAGGAGGAAGGTTTTCGATACCAAACCAATTGGCATCACTCAATTCACTGTAATCGGGTTTAAGCTCACCAGAGTCATAATCGGCTAAAAACGCCATCATCATACTCGACGGAAATGCCCAAGGTTGGCTGCCAAAGTAGCGAATATTGGTCACGACGATACCAGTCTCTTCCAACACTTCACGCGCAACACACTGTTCAAGCGTCTCCCCTACCTCAACAAAGCCGGCAATCACGGTGTACATACCATTGCGATGGCGTGGGTGCTGCGCCAGCAAAATTTGCTGCTGTTTACGTACGGCAACAATAATGCAGGGAAAAATACGCGGATAGTGCAAGGTTCGGCAATCGTGGCACTGCATTGCCAGTTGCTGATGATTGAGATAGTTACGCCCCCCACATTGCGGACAAAATCGTATGGTTTGGCTCATATGGCCATATTGCACCGCTTTGCTTGCAGCAAGAAACAGCGCCTCATCCACACCCAATAACTCACGTAATGAACTGAGCGGACGATCCTGCTCAATATCTGCAGCATTCAGCCAGTAGACAGGGGAGTTTTGGTAACGATCCACCAAGATCGCTTTCTCTTGTGGCAGATCCCACTGCTCTGCGCTGCCATAAGGAATTTGGCCATCCACCAGCCAAAGATCGCTGCCTGAAACAACACACCAATAAGCGTTCTTGCCGTCACTCTTTTCCACTCTGCTTCTCCTGATTGCTTGCAGTCGGATCATTTTACTGGCAATCTAAATTCACACCACAATTTGTCAGCACAAGAATTATTGACTATAACTTTTTGTGAGGGCAGTAGTGATATCTTATTGATATTACTAAAAAGGCAAAGGAACGATCGTCAGTGACGATCCGATCATGAGGACATGGTCATGCTAAGAAAATTCAAAAACGTCCAAGAACAATGGGGTGGTTCGAGCGATATCATTGACCATTGGCTGGATAAACGACAGCATGTGATCGTTGAATATTGTAAGCTGGCAGCACTGCAACCTTGTACAACCAAAGCTGCGGTTTCTGAACTCCCGTCTCCACAGGCTCTGCTGTATTTTTGCCAAGAATTAGTGGATTACATCTCTGAAGGCCATTTCAAAATCTATGACATGGTCATGGATAAGTGGCACGCCACCGGTTTTAAAGCGACCGATGAGATCAATCAAGTCTACGGTAAAATCGTCGCTACCACCGAACCCCTGCTCAATTTTAATGATCAGTACGCAACGGTGACTGAATACGATGAACTGCTCGATCTAGATCGTGACTTATCAAAAGTTGGCGAAGTGCTTGAGCTACGCTTTTCTCTTGAAGACCAATTGATCCAGTTAATTGCGGATAGCCTTGCTGTACCTCCGGGTGCTTAGCAGAACACTCGTTTTCAATCGGTGATTTCCGCAGCGAAGATGAATGTAAAAAATAGACCAATAAAAAAGGCACCTTAAGGTGCCTTTTTTCATAGCTTGATGACTTACTCGTCGTCAGAAGAGAAACCTGCATTCAACAGTGCAGCGAGGTTGTCAGTGGCTTGTTCAGCCGATGGACCTTGCTGTTCTTGTGCACGTTTGGCCTGACGATCTTGGTGGTACGCAAAACCTGTACCAGCTGGGATCAGACGGCCAACGATCACGTTCTCTTTCAGACCGCGCAGATCGTCACGCTTACCAGATACCGCTGCTTCCGTTAGAACGCGAGTGGTTTCTTGGAAAGATGCTGCTGAGATGAAAGACTCAGTCGCCAGAGATGCTTTGGTAATACCCAGCAGCTCACGCTCGAAACGAGCTGGCTCTTTGCCTTCTTCAACCAGTTTACGGTTCGCGATCTTCACTTGTGAGTACTCAACTGTCTCGCCAGGCAAGAACTCTGAGTCACCCGCGAAGGTGATCGTACACTTACGCAGCATTTGACGAACGATAGTCTCGATGTGCTTATCGTTAATCTTAACGCCTTGTAGACGGTAAACTTCCTGAACCTCGTTCGCGATGTAAGTGGTCACTGCATGGATACCACGCAGACGCAGGATGTCATGTGGCGACTCTGGGCCGTCCGCAATCACATCACCACGCTCAATGCGCTCACCTTCAAACACGTTTAATTGACGATGTTTAGGGATCATCTCTTCGTAAGTGTCACCACTGTCGCGAGTGATGATCAAACGACGCTTACCTTTGGTCTCTTTACCGAACGATACAGTACCTGAGTGCTCAGCCAGAATCGCAGGCTCTTTTGGCTTACGCGCTTCAAACAGGTCAGCAACGCGTGGTAGACCACCGGTGATGTCCTTGTTACCGCCAGACTTCTGAGGAATACGAGCCAGTGTATCACCCACATTCACTTCAGCGCCGTCGTCCAAGTTCACAATCGCTTTACCTGGCAGGAAGTATTGAGCTGGCATGTCAGTACCTGGGATCAGGACATCTTTACCATTTGCGTCAACCAGTTTAATGGCTGGACGCATGTCTTTACCTGCTGCAGGACGCGCTGCGGCTTCAGTCACTTCACTTGAAGACAGACCGGTCAGATCGTCCGTTTGACGAGAAACAGTTACGCCATCGATCATATCCACAAACTGTACGCGACCTGCCACTTCAGTGATGATTGGCATGGTATGCGCTTCCCAGTTCGCTACGGTTTCGCCCGCAGCCACTGCATCACCATCGGCTTTGCTCAGCATAGAGCCGTATGGCAGTTTGTGTTTCTCTTTGGTACGACCAAATTCGTCAATGATGGTCAGCTCAGAAGCACGAGAGGTGATAACAAGCTTGCCATCTTTATTGGTTACGAACTTCGCATTATGCAGTTTCACAGAACCGTTGTTCTTAGCTTGGATGCTGTTTTCTGCTGCTGCTGTTGATGCCGCACCACCGATGTGGAACGTACGCATCGTCAGCTGTGTACCTGGCTCACCGATTGACTGTGCCGCGATAACACCGACCGCTTCACCTTGGTTCACCAAGTGACCACGTGCTAGGTCACGACCGTAACACTGCGCACAACAACCGAAGTCAGAATCACAAGTTACCACTGAACGTACTTTGATTTGGTCAACAGAGTTATCGTTGATCACCTTACACCACTTTTCATCCAGCAGTGTATTACGAGGGATCAACACTTCATCTGTACCTGGCTTGAGGATATCTTCCGATACCACACGGCCCAGTGCCAGTTCAGTCAGTGCGACTTTAACGTCACCACCTTCGATGTGCGGTGTCATCACCACGCCTTCTAGGGTGCCACAGTCATGTTCAGTCACCACAACGTCTTGCGCTACGTCTACCAGACGACGAGTCAGGTAACCGGAGTTCGCTGTTTTCAGTGCCGTATCCGCCAGACCCTTACGAGCACCGTGCGTTGAGATAAAGTACTGAAGAACGTTTAGACCTTCTTTAAAGTTTGCCGTGATTGGCGTTTCGATGATCGAGCCATCTGGACGCGCCATCAGACCACGCATACCCGCCAACTGACGGATCTGAGCAGCAGAACCACGAGCACCTGAGTCGGCCATCATATAGATGCTGTTGAACGACTCTTGTTTTTCTTGTTCGCCTTGACGGTTAATCACCTGCTCAGAAGAGAGGTTTTCCATCATCGCTTTCGCTACGCGATCGTTGGTTGATGCCCAAATATCGATCACTTTGTTGTAGCGTTCGCCAGCGGTCACCAGACCAGACTGGAACTGCTCTTGAATTTCGCGTACTTCTTCTTCCGCTTCAGCAATTTCCGTGTACTTAGCCGCTGGAACTACCATATCGTCGATACCAACCGATACACCAGAGAGTGCCGCGTAAGCGAAACCGGTGTACATGATTTGGTCAGCGAAGATAACGGTGTCTTTCAGACCCAGCTTACGGTATGCCTCGTTGAGCAGGTTAGAAATTTGCTTCTTACCTAACTTCTGGTTCACCAAGGTGTATGGCAGACCTTTAGGTACGATTTGCCACAACATGGCACGGCCAACGGTCGTGTCAATCATCTTGGTTTCAGTGGTCAGCTTACCGTTTTCATGCTTGATGGTTTCGGTAATACGTACTTTAACGCGAGCGTGCAGCTCAGCAGTCTTAGTACGGTACGCCTTCTCAGCCTCAGCAGGACCAGTCAGGTACATACCTTCGCCTTTCGCGTTGATCTTTTCACGGGTCATGTAGTACAGACCCAGTACCACGTCCTGAGACGGTACGATGATTGGATCACCTGACGCTGGCGACAGAATGTTGTTGGTTGACATCATCAGGGTACGAGCTTCCAACTGCGCTTCAAGCGTCAGAGGAACGTGTACCGCCATTTGGTCACCGTCGAAGTCCGCGTTATACGCCGCACACACTAGTGGGTGCAGTTGGATCGCTTTACCTTCGATCAGGACCGGTTCAAACGCTTGGATACCCAAACGGTGAAGTGTTGGTGCACGGTTCAGCAGCACTGGGTGTTCGCGGATCACTTCATCCAAGATATCCCATACGACCGCTTCTTCGCGCTCAACCATTTTCTTAGCGGCTTTGATCGTCGTTGCTAGGCCACGAGTTTCCAGCTTGCTGTAGATGAATGGTTTGAACAGCTCAAGAGCCATTTTCTTCGGTAGACCACACTGGTGCAGACGCAGGTATGGACCTACGGTGATAACCGAACGGCCTGAGTAGTCAACACGTTTACCCAGCAGGTTCTGACGGAAACGACCTTGCTTACCTTTGATCATGTCAGCCAGAGACTTCAGCGGACGCTTGTTCGAGCCCGTGATCGCACGACCACGACGGCCGTTATCCAGCAGCGCATCCACAGACTCTTGCAGCATACGTTTTTCGTTACGTACGATGATGTCTGGTGCCGCCAGTTCAAGCAGACGCTTCAAACGGTTGTTACGGTTGATGACGCGACGGTACAGATCGTTCAGATCCGACGTTGCGAAACGACCGCCATCCAGTGGAACCAATGGACGTAGATCAGGCGGCAGAACTGGTAGTACAGTCAGGATCATCCATTCAGGTTTGTTACCTGATGCGACGAACGCTTCAACCAGCTTCAGACGCTTAGTCAGTTTCTTACGTTTGGTTTCAGAGTTAGTGGTATCCAGCTCTTCGCGCATCTGCTCTGCTTCTGCAGGCAGATCCATCGATGCCAGCAGATCTTTGATCGCTTCAGCACCCATTTTCGCGGTGAACTCATCGCCCCACTCTTCCAAACGGTCGAGGTACTCTTCCTCAGTCAGCATTTGACCACGTTCAAGGTCAGTCATGCCTGGCTCAGTCACTACGTACATTTCAAAGTAAAGTACGCGTTCGATGTCACGCAGAGGCATGTCCATCAGTAGACCGATACGAGATGGCAGAGACTTCAGGAACCAGATGTGCGCAACTGGAGAAGCCAGTTCGATGTGGCCCATACGGTCACGACGAACTTTAGTTTGGGTGACTTCAACGCCACACTTCTCACAAATCACACCACGGTGTTTCAGACGCTTATATTTGCCACAAAGACATTCGTAGTCTTTTACCGGGCCAAAAATACGCGCACAGAACAGACCATCACGCTCAGGCTTGAACGTACGATAGTTGATGGTTTCAGGTTTTTTCACTTCACCAAAAGACCATGAACGGATCATGTCTGGTGAAGCCAGACCGATTTTGATCGCATCAAATTCTTCGGTCTTATGCTGTGCTTTTAGAAAGTTTAATAAGTCTTTCACATTCAGCTCCTGTAAGGAGTTAAAAGGAACTCGCTGCGATTGGCAACGAGCACCTTCCTACCGAAACCGGTAGGCTTCCCCTTGCGGGGAAACCTTAGGGTTTATTATTCGTCTTCTAGCTCGATGTTGATACCCAGCGAGCGAATCTCTTTCAGCAGTACGTTGAACGATTCTGGCATACCAGGTTCCATCGCGTGATTGCCATCTACGATGTTTTTATACATCTTAGTACGGCCGTTCACGTCGTCCGATTTCACGGTCAACATCTCTTGCAGGGTATAC
>NZ_WPDC01000069.1:0-17312 GCF_035615595.1 Vibrio sp. R-1
GATTATAGAGAACCTAGTTATATTGGCAAGTACTTTTTAGAAGTTTTTTAAAGTTTTCGAGCACTTGGTGATGTTTTAGGCAGAACAGGCTATTTGTTAATGATTAAGCCATCTACTATACCTACCACTTGCTTATAAAAGGGTGAAATGATGAGTTCAATTCGTAGCTACAAAGGCATAGTGCCCAAGCTTGGTGAAGGGGTTTATATAGATAGCAGTGCTGTGCTTGTGGGTGATATAGAACTGGGCGACGATGCCAGTATTTGGCCTTTAGTGGCAGCACGGGGCGATGTTAACCATATTCGGATTGGTAAACGCACCAATATTCAAGATGGTTCGGTACTGCATGTCACTCACAAAAATGCCGAAAACCCGAATGGGTATCCGTTATGCATTGGGAATGATGTGACCATTGGCCATAAGGTTATGCTGCACGGCTGCACCATTCATGATCGAGTTCTCGTCGGCATGGGGTCTATCGTGTTGGATGGTGCGGTGATTGAAAATGATGTCATGATCGGTGCAGGAAGTTTAGTTCCGCCCGGGAAAAGGCTCGAAAGTGGCTTTCTGTACATGGGTAGCCCGGTCAAGCAAGCACGTCCTCTCAATGATAAGGAGCGTGCTTTTCTCGTTAAATCGTCCAGTAATTATGTTCAGAGTAAGAATGACTATCTGAATGACGTTAAAACCGTTCGCGAGTGATCTCAATTTGGCCTAGAGAGTTAAACATTTCGTTTTCAATCGCCTGTTCAGCGAGTTCCTCTAGGTCAAAACGCCACTCACTGAATGCCGTCATCACGTGTTGCGACTCCGCTAAAGCTTCACCTGAGAACTCTTGAAGAACTTGTCGCGACACAAAACATTCAATTAATGCTCCGTTTTGCTGAGCAAAAAATACAACGGCTTGTTTTGCCTCATCCCAATGCTGTAAATCGGGGAACAGGATGGATTGGTTCATAGCGCACCTTCTAGATTTTTACGCAGTTCACGCAAAATTTGTTTCGTGCCCGGACGTAAACCACGCCATAGCATAAAACTTTCAGCCGCTTGTCCCACTAACATGCCTAAGCCATCGATCGCTTGCGCACAGCCTTGTTGTAACGCCCATTGGTTAAACACGGTATGCCCTTTGCCATACATCATGTCATAGCAGACGGAGCGAGATGAAAAGATCACCGGATCAATCGCAGGCAATTCGCCATCGAGACTGGCAGAGGTCGAGTTGATGATCACATCATAACTTTGTTTAAGCTGTTCGAACGCTTGCGCCTTTACCTCACCATAAGCGGCCACAAGCTCAGCCAACTGCTCCGCTTTCGCAAAGGTACGATTCGTGACGGTAATAGAGGCGGGCTGCTGATCTAATAACGGCTTGAGCACGCCACGCGCCGCACCACCAGCACCAATCAACAAAATCGTCGCGCCTTTCAGTAGCACTTGCTGCGCGAGTAGATCTTGCACTAAGCCTTCACCATCGGTGTTGTCTCCGAGTATTTCGCCATCATCCAGCTTTTTTAACGTGTTTACCGCACCGGCTAAACGCGCGCGCTCCGTTAAGCGATCGGCAAAGCGGTACGCCTCCTCTTTAAATGGCACGGTAACATTACAACCTCGTCCACCTTGCGCAAAAAAATGTTTCGCCGCCTCAGTAAACCCATCCACTGGCACGCACTGTGCGGTATAGATCATGGACTGCTGAGTTTGTCGTGCAAACAGCGTATGAATAAAAGGGGATTTACTGTGATTAATGGGGTTACCAAAAACGGCATACTGATCGATTTGAGAAGCCATATCCTTGCCTAAACAATCAAAAGGGTCACTTGCGCGACCCTATCACTCAGAACCTTGCCTGTCACCATTCACGAGGCACTAAAAACTCGCTTAGCTTGGCTTCTGGCGTTCCTGCTTGCGGTTGATATGCGTATTCCCAACGCGCTAAGGGAGGCATCGACATCAAGATTGATTCGGTACGCCCACCGGTTTGCAGGCCAAACAGCGTGCCGCGATCCAACACCAAGTTAAATTCAACGTATCGACCGCGACGATAGAGTTGAAATTGGCGCTCGCGCTCTGTAAAGGGCGTGTTTTTGCGTTTTTCGACAATCGGCACATAAGCCTGGGTATAACCTTCGCCGACCGCCTGCATATAAGCGAAACATTGCTCGAATGGCCATTCATTCAGATCATCAAAAAACAATCCACCGATGCCGCGTGTTTCATTGCGGTGTGGTAAGTAGAAGTAGCGATCACACCATGCTTTATGCTCGTTATAGATTTCTGCCCCAAAAGGTGCGCAGAGTTGTTTGGCGGTTTGATGCCAGTATTGGCCATCCTCAACAAAGGGATAAAACGGCGTAAGGTCAAAACCACCACCAAACCACCAGATCGGAGCTTCGCCCTCTTTTTCAGCAATAAAAAAGCGCACATTGGCATGAGAGGTCGGGACATACGGATTTTTCGGGTGCATGACCAGAGAAACGCCCATGGCTTCAAAGCGGCGACCTGCCAATTCTGGACGATGGGCCGTCGCAGAGGCGGGCATCTGCTCACCAAATACATGGGAAAAGTTCACGCCACCCTGTTCGAAAACAGCGCCCTCACGCATGACTCGCGTACGGCCACCACCACCCAGTTTCTCACCCGGTTCACGCTGCCACGCATCTTCAATAAATTGCGCTTGGCCATCTGTGGCTTCCAATTGTTGGCAAATCTTATCTTGTAGCTGCAGTAAAAAGTGCTTCACTGCTTGTTTATCGACTATCGACTCCACATTCTCTCCTGCGCAGGGTTATCCCTGTCTTAACACTTGTAAGCTGCGAGCATCACGAATTTCGCTCGGTCCATGACGGCCACTGGTCTTCCCTTCTACTACAACAGCAATCTGATTGCCTAGCTGAACCATGACTTCTTGTTGAGTTACGCACGCGGGCTGGCCACTTAGATTAGCACTGGTTGACGTCAGTGGCTTCCCAAAGGCGAGACATAACTTCTGAACGACCGGATGATCCGAAACACGCACGGCAACGGTATCAAACTGACCACGAACCCAACTTGGCGTATCACCGCTGGCTGGCATGACCCAAGTGAGTGGCGCGGGCCATGAAGCCAACACTTGTGCCAGTTGCTCTGCGGTTAATTGCGTTTCATCCACATAAGGGCGCAACTGCGCATAGCTAGCGGCAATTAAGATCACCCCTTTTTCCACGGGACGCTGCTTGATCGCCAATAAGCGCAGCATAGCGGTTTGGTTATCCGGATCACACCCCAAACCAAACACCCCTTCGGTTGGATAGGCAATAACGCAACCTTTGCGCAGCGCATCCACCGCCTGTTGTAGATTCTCCACCAGAGCCACTCCTCTTTCATTTGTGCTCAGTGTACAAATCGTGGAGCAATTGACCAGTTCTTCTCACCAACCAGAAAAAGCAAACGTTTGCTTGAGAAAAAAATCCCCGTATAATGCGCCGCAAACGGGCTTGCTTGTCCGATAAATAACACTGAAGGAGTTTGAGATGACAGTCGGTATTATCATGGGTTCCAAGTCAGACTGGCCAACCATGAAACACGCAGCAGAGATGCTTGACCAGTTTGGTGTGGCTTACGAGACCAGAGTGGTTTCTGCGCACCGAACTCCTCATCTTTTGGCCGACTATGCCTCTAGCGCCAAAGAACGCGGTTTACAAGTGATCATCGCTGGAGCGGGCGGCGCTGCGCATCTTCCCGGAATGACCGCCGCATTCACTAGCTTGCCAGTGTTAGGCGTGCCCGTTCAATCTCGCGCTCTGTCTGGGCTCGACTCGTTATACTCCATTGTGCAGATGCCAAAAGGCATTGCGGTGGGTACGCTCGCCATTGGTGAAGCAGGTGCCGCGAATGCAGGATTACTTGCCGCACAAATCATCGGCATTCATAACCCAGCAGTGATGAGTAAAGTGGAAGCTTTCCGCGCTAAGCAGACTCAATCTGTGTTGGATAACCCAAATCCGGCTGAGGAGTAACAGATGCGTGTGTTGGTTCTCGGCGCTGGTCAGCTGGCGCGCATGATGTCGCTCGCCGGAGCGCCGCTCAATATTGAAACGATCGCTTTTGATGTGGGTAGCGAAAACATTGTGCACCCCTTAACGCAAACTGTGCTTGGGCATGGATTGGAGCAAGCGATTGAACAAGTCGATGTGATCACCGCTGAGTTTGAACACATTCCGCATCCGATCCTCGATCTCTGTGCACGCAGTGGCAAACTTTACCCAAGCGCTGAAGCTATCAAAGCTGGCGGCGATCGTCGTTTAGAAAAAGCCTTGCTGGATCGCGCCCAAGTGGCGAATGCACGTTATACGATGATCCGCAGCCGAGACGACCTAACCTCAGCCATCGCAGAGATTGGATTGCCTATGGTGCTGAAAAGTGCACTCGGAGGCTACGATGGAAAAGGCCAATGGCGCTTGAAAGAACCAACGCAGATCGAATCGGTTTGGCAAGAACTTGCGCAATATCTGGCAACCAACCCCGAACAAGCAATTGTGGCAGAAGAATTTGTCGCTTTTGATCGCGAAGTGTCACTGGTCGGTGCACGTAACCTAGTCGGCGATGTTGTGGTGTATCCTTTAGCGGAGAACGTTCATACCCAAGGTGTGTTGAGCCTTTCTACCGCCATTGATGCTCCTGCGCTGCAAACTCAAGCGGAAGCCATGTTTAAAGCGGTGGCCGAGCAGCTCAATTATGTCGGTGTATTAGCGCTGGAGTTTTTTGAAGTACAAGGCCAATTACTGGTCAATGAAATCGCACCACGCGTACACAATTCTGGTCACTGGACTCAACAAGGCGCAGAAACCTGTCAGTTTGAAAACCACTTACGCGCAGTGTGCGGCTTGCCGCTGGGTAGCACCAAACTGGTTCGTGAAACCGCGATGATCAATATTCTCGGTGAAGACCAACTGCCCGCAGAAGTATTGGCGATGGAAGGCTGCCACGTACATTGGTATGGCAAGGCCAAACGCCCAGGACGCAAAATGGGGCATATCAATGTCACTGCCGATTACAGTGGTGAGTTGCAACGTAAATTATGCCAATTAGCAACTATGTTAGATGAAAAGGCTTTTCCTGCCGTACACGCAGTAGCAAAGGAAATTCAGCCTTAATCCATACCCCACTGATGCAATAAAGCCGCGTCTAACGCGGCTTTAACTTTGTATGCGATGAGCATGATGAAGCTAGCATTCCTGAATATGCCCACATTGACGATTAGCGCATTGATAGCGCATGCCTGCTGAACTTTTCTTTTCCACCATCACCGTAAAGCCACACTGAGCACAAGCCTGAGCAATCGGTTTACCATTTAAAGCAAACTTACACTTAGGATACGCATCACACGCATAAAACAGTTTACCGAAGCGAGATTTGCGTTCGATAAGGTGGCCTTTGCTGCATTCTGGGCAAAGGATATCTGGCGATGTTTCCTCATGCGAAGGGGAATCCATCGACTCGATATGGTGGCACTGCGGGTAGTGGCTACAACCAATAAACATCCCGTAACGACCTTGGCGCAGCACCAGTTCATGTCCACATTCCGGGCAAGGCACACCGAGTTCTTTGATGATATGCCCATCATTTTGATGCAGAGGTTTGATGTAGTCACACTCTGGATACGCGGTGCAACCTAAAAAAGGACCATGTTTGCCGTGGCGCAGTTGTAATGCTGCGCCACATTGCGGACAAGGGGAAGATTGCAGCGCATGCTCATGAGCGGCAAACAGTTGCGGGTCAATTTTACGACTCATAGACACATCACGCTTAATGCAAAATGCCTTGTTCTTTGCTGTACAGCAGCTCTTCCATCACTGTGTAAGCATTTTCATTACCCGGGACATTGAACAGCACCATCAGGATGATCCATTTCAGGTCATCAAGCTCAAACTCATCGGTTTCTAATCCCATGACACGGTCAATCACCATTTCACGAGTTTCTGGGGTCAGCACATTGATGTGTTCAAGAAACAGCAGGAAACCACGCGATTCGAGATCCAGTCGTTCAATCTCTTCCGGCGCGTAAATACGCATTGAAGTGGGTGCACTTTTCGCAATTGCGGTTTGTGCATCGGTTTGTTGCAAAGCCGCCAGCTCTTCCAACCAGTGGAGGGCCTTGTAGATGTCTTTTTGGTGAAACCCAGCACGCAGCAGTTCATCTTCCAGCTGGTCCTGATCCACTTGCAAATCTGCATCGCTATGGACGTAGGTTTCGAACAGATACATCAAAATATCCATCATCATAGCTAGCCTCTCCCCTTTCTAATATAGCCACCAGGTACTGCAACCACATGCCCAAGGAGCTCAAGCTCCAAGAGCTGCATCATGATATCTTGCACCGGTATCTGGGTCCGGCTTGCGAGAATATCAATAGGTGTAGCTTCTATTCCTACGTTAGCTAACAGCTCGGGAAATGGCAATTCTTCATCGCCCTGTACAGCAGAAAAAAGTGTTGCTTGATAAGGAACTTGTTCAGAGAGTGACCAAGTCAGCGCATTTTTGAGCTCTTGATGAATTTGTTGCACACTTTGCACCAAACAAGCGCCTTGACGAATCAATTGATTGCTACCTTGGCTGGCGGCATTAAAAATCGAGCCGGGAACCACAAAGACCTCACGCCCTTGCTCAGCGGCGTAGCGTGCAGTGATGAGTGAGCCACTTTTCTCCGCAGCTTCTACCACCACAACGCCCAGCGATAAGCCGCTGATAATTCGGTTACGGCGCGGAAAGTGATCGGCTTTAGGAGGTGTGTGAGGGGCAAACTCAGAAACCAAGGCCCCTTGGGCGATGATTCGCTCCGCTAACCCTTGATGCTGTTTGGGGTAAACCTGCGCCAGCCCTGAGCCTAATACTGCCACGGTTTGCCCTTGTGCTTGCAAAGCGCCATCGTGCGCATAGCCATCAATACCAAGCGCTAAACCACTGGTGACCACTAAACCCGACTGAGCGAGCTCAGTGGCAAATTGGCGAGCGATCTGCCGCCCATCAACACTGGCATTGCGGCTACCGACGATAGCTACCGCGGGGTCATGCACCGCTTCCCATATTCCTTCGATAAACAGGATGGGAGGCGATGAGTTAATCTCTTTCAATAAACGAGGGTAAAGTGGGCAATGAGGAGTGACGATATAGCGGTTATTGGCTGCTGATCGCCATTGCAAACACAGCTCGGCTTGTTTAGCCGCTTGAGTGGTTAAAAACACCAGTTGTTCGGGCTTAAGCCCGCAGGCCAACCATTGCTTAGGCGTAAAACTTTGCAACTGGGCTGGCAAACGGGTCGCAAGGAGGTGAGAAATGGTTTTGCTGCCTAGTTTAGGAGTAAAACAGAGCGCCAACCATGCCGCTAAATCCTGATCTTTCATTAACTGGCATCATCTACCAAATCGATTTGTTCAGACAATTGCACCACATCTGGCTGCTCGGTTTGAGGTTCTGCCTGCGGAGACAGTGCGTGCACTTCAGCACTGATCGGTGCCGAACTGTTAGTAATCAGTGCCAAGCTAAAACGCTCATAGGGGCGAATCACCATCAAAGCGCCCACTTTTACACTTGGTAACTGTACGTCCGTGTTCGAACGCTCAGACAGGAAAGTAGACGAATCTTGCTTAGCTTTGACTTGGACTGCGGCTTGATACAGTTCAAACATACTGCCTTGCGCGACACCATCACTGCGACCTTGGTCAATCACTACCACTTGATTCTGTCCGGCGTATTGACTCCCTTCAAGCGAACCCAGAATGCGAGCTTCACTCCCTGCAGGCGCTGGCTGCGGATAGAAGGTTGTCGACAGTTGGCGCTCCTCAAGATCGACTTCTGGCAAAGCAATATCATTGGCTAAAATCTCTTGATTTTGCTCTAGCAAGCTTAGTCCACTAAAGTTGCCCCCAGTCATCGCCAATTCACCCACCGCCACTAAACGCAGCGCCACCATGACTTCATCATCACGTTGATACTGTGCTACCTCGCGATAAATCCCCCACTTTTTCTCGCTGTGTACACCGGAGATGTAAAGCTGATCTTGCTTGGTGAGATATTGACGCCCCTCACTGGAGCCAATCACACGCACGCTACCTTGCAAGGCGGTTTTCGCCATCAAACGGTCAGATTGTAAATAAGGCAGCACCAAGCCTTCTTGCACAGTCGGAACAGCTTGTTTTTCCAACACACGCACTTGCGGGCTCAGTTTGCGCATCGGTTTTAGACTGAGTACGGGTTGCCCATCACGCCAAAACAGCGTCAATTTATCACCGGGGTAGATCACATGTGGGTTATCAATTTCTGGGTTCACTTGCCAAAGTCTTGGCCACAGCCATGGACTGTCGAGATACAAAGCGGAAATATCCCACAAGGTGTCACCTTTCACCACGGTATAGGTGGTCGGTGCATTTGGTTTGAGTGCCAGTGGCGTTTGCTCATCGGCGGTCACCTGTCCACTGAGCAGAGTGAAAGGCAATAAAGCGTAGGCAATATAACGGGTTAATCGTGCCATGACCTTGCTTCCTTGGTCGAAAAAATGACTGGGTTTCGGAGAAATCACGTCCGGATGCTGTCATTTGGGTCATAAAATGTCTAGAATTGAGCCAACACGCATTAAGCTGTTTCGGCACAGTTCAACATTTCGAGTGTATATGTCTGTATTGCAAGTATTAACATTCCCAGATGATCGACTGCGTACCGTTGCGAAACCGGTCGAACAAGTCACCCCAGAAATCCAACAAATCGTCGATGATATGTTGGAAACCATGTATGCCGAAGAAGGCATCGGTTTAGCGGCGACCCAAGTCGATATTCACCAACGTATCGTGGTGATCGATATTTCTGAAACTCGCGATCAGCCTATGGTGTTGATTAACCCAGAGATCATCGAAAAGCGCGGTGAAGATGGCATTGAAGAAGGCTGTTTGTCCGTCCCGGGTGCGCGAGCTTTAGTGCCTCGCGCCGCAGAAGTGACTGTAAAAGCGCTGGATCGCAATGGTCAAGAGTATCAGTTTGATGCAGATGACCTACTGGCTATCTGTGTACAGCACGAACTCGATCACCTCGCGGGCAAGCTGTTTGTTGAC
Organism: Vibrio sp. R-1; assembly: GCF_035615595.1. Lineage (NCBI taxonomy): Bacteria > Pseudomonadati > Pseudomonadota > Gammaproteobacteria > Vibrionales > Vibrionaceae > Vibrio > Vibrio sp. R-1. The sequence goes on from NZ_WPDC01000069.1 coordinate 9,084, forward strand.
TATCTGTCACCACTCAAACGCAACCGCATCAAAGAGAAGCTAGAGAAAATCAAACGCTTCAATGAGAAAAAATAAATTACTGTGAGGTAACCTTGAGCCAATCACTACGTATTGTCTTTGCAGGTAATCCGGATTTCGCCGCCCGTCACTTGGCGGCGTTATTGTCTTCGGAGCATGAGATTATTGCGGTCTACACCAAACCGGATCGCCCAGCGGGGCGCGGCCAAAAACTCACCGCCAGCCCAGTCAAAGCCCTTGCACTTGAGCACAATATTCCGGTTTATCAACCAGAAAACTTTAAATCTGAAGAGTCAAAACAGCAACTTGCCGCACTCAACGCAGATCTGATGGTAGTGGTTGCCTACGGCTTACTGTTGCCAAAAGTGGTTTTGGATACCCCAAAACTCGGCTGTATTAATGTGCACGGTTCCATCCTACCTCGTTGGCGTGGTGCTGCGCCGATTCAACGTTCTATTTGGGCGGGTGATAGCGAGACTGGTGTCACCATCATGCAGATGGATGTCGGCCTTGATACGGGCGATATGCTGAAAATCGCGACGCTGCCGATTAAAGCGAGCGACACCAGTGCCTCGATGTACGACAAACTGGCAGAACTTGGTCCACAAGCGCTGCTTAAGTGCTTACAAGATATCGCCCAAGGCACTGCGGTTGCGGTCAAACAAGACGATGCGCTGGCCAACTATGCTCATAAGCTTAGTAAAGAAGAAGCCCGTATTAACTGGAATGATGAAGCCGCCCATATTGAGCGCTGCATTCGTGCCTTTAATCCATGGCCGATGAGCCATTTTGAGGTGGCGGAAAACAGCATCAAAGTCTGGCAGGCCCGAGTGGAAACCCACGCGGTGACTCAAGCTCCGGGCACCATTGTCCAAGCCGATAAAAGCGGCATTTACGTCGCAACCGGGCAAGATGTACTAGTGCTCGAAAGCCTGCAAATTCCGGGCAAGAAAGCCTTGCCAGTACAAGATATTCTCAATGCGCGTGCCGACTGGTTTAGTGTCGGTTCCCAACTCAGTTAATCCTGAACCCTAGCCGATGGATGGCTAGGGTTTGGCTTTTTGTTTAGGTTTTATTATGAATGTTCGCGCCGCTGCTGCGTCGGCTCTTTACCAAGTGGTTGATTTAGGGCACTCACTGTCCAATGCTTTACCTGCGGCTCAGCAGCAAATTCGCCCACGTGATCATGCCCTGCTGCAAGAGATATGCTACGGCGTTTTGCGCCAATTGCCGCGTTTGGAATCCATCAGCCAAACTCTGATGGAAAAACCGTTGAAAGGCAAACAACGTGTATTCCACTTCCTGATCCTCGTCGGCTTATACCAACTGAGCTTTATGCGCATTCCCGCCCATGCTGCGGTAGGGGAAACCGTCGAAGGCGCGCAAGATTTGCAAGGCCCTCGTCTGCGTGGCTTGATCAATGCGGTGCTGCGTAACTATCAGCGTGACCAAGAAGGCTTAGATGCTCAAGCCACCAGCCATGATGCAGGGCGCTACGGCCATCCGGGCTGGTTATTGAAATTGCTCAAAGAGAGCTACCCAGAGCAGTGGCAACAAATTGTTGAAGCCAACAACAGCAAAGCGCCGATGTGGCTACGCGTCAATCATCAACACCATACTCGTGCTGAGTATCAAGCCCTGCTCGAACAAGCGGGCATCGTCACTACGCCTCATGCACAAGCCGAAGATGCGCTGTGCTTAGAAACGCCTTGTGATGTACACCAACTGCCGGGTTTCGCTGAAGGTTGGGTTTCAGTACAAGATGCCGCTGCGCAGTTAGCACTGACTTACCTTGCACCACAAGCAGGAGAGCTGATTTTAGATTGCTGCGCTGCCCCCGGTGGCAAAACTGCGCACATCTTGGAGCGCATACCAGAGAGCCAAGTCGTCGCGATTGATTGTGATGAAACTCGCCTCAAACGCGTGCGAGAAAACCTGCAGCGTTTACAGCTCACTGCGCAAGTGATTTGTGGCGATGCGCGTTACCCGCAACAGTGGTGGCAAGGCGAACAGTTTGACCGCATCTTGTTGGATGCGCCTTGTTCGGCGACCGGCGTGATTCGCCGCCATCCCGACATCAAATGGCTGCGCCGCGCAGACGATATCGCGGCATTAGCCGAGCTACAGCGCGAAATTTTGGATGCGATGTGGCAACAACTCAAACCCGGTGGTAGTTTGGTGTACGCAACGTGTTCGATCACACCACAAGAAAACCGCCTACAGGTCAAAGCGTTCCTTGAACGCACGCCAGATGCGCGCTTAGTGGGTTCCGATCCCGCGCAGCCCGGCCGCCAAATCCTTCCCGGAGAGGAAGCGATGGACGGTTTCTATTACGCCGTATTAAGCAAACAACACTGATTCGGTCAACCAAGGTGAGCCACAACTCACCTTGGGCGTGAGCAAACAAAGAGAACAAGTTATGAAAATCATCATTCTTGGTGCAGGACAAGTCGGCGGCACACTCGCTGAAAACTTGGTAGGCGAAAACAACGACATTACTGTGGTCGATAAAAACGCTGACCGACTGCGCGATTTACAAGATAAATATGATTTGCGTGTAGTCAATGGCCACGCCAGCCACCCTGATGTGCTGCGCGAAGCTGGCGCACAAGATGCTGACATGCTGGTCGCGGTCACCAATACCGATGAAACCAACATGGCCGCTTGTCAGGTCGCCTTTACTCTGTTTAACACGCCCAACCGGATTGCGCGTATCCGCTCTCCACAATATCTCGCTGAAAAAGAAGCGCTGTTTCAATCTGGCGCGGTCCCGGTCGATCACCTGATTGCACCGGAAGAACTGGTCACCAGCTATATCGAGCGCTTGATCCAGTATCCGGGCGCGCTGCAAGTGGTGAGCTTCGCCGAAGAAAAAGTCAGCTTGGTAGCCGTTAAAGCGTATTACGGTGGTCCACTGGTTGGTAACGCCCTTTCTGCCCTGCGCGATCACATGCCGCACATCGATACTCGCGTGGCGGCGATTTTCCGTCAGGGACGCCCAATTCGTCCGCAAGGCACCACCATTATTGAAGCGGATGATGAAGTGTTTTTCGTCGCCGCGAGTAACCATATTCGCTCGGTGATGAGTGAGTTGCAGCGCCTTGAAAAACCGTATCGTCGGATCATGATTGTCGGCGGCGGTAACATAGGTGCCAGCCTCGCTAAACGCCTAGAGCAAACTTACAGCGTTAAGCTGATTGAACACAATTACCAACGTGCGGAACAGTTATCTGAACAGTTGGAAAATACCATCGTCTTTTGTGGAGATGCCGCGGACCAAGAGCTGCTGTCGGAAGAGAATATCGATCAGGTCGATGTGTTTATCGCCCTCACCAATGAAGATGAAACCAACATCATGTCGGCCATGCTTGCCAAACGCATGGGAGCCAAGAAAGCCATGGTGCTTATCCAGCGCAGCGGCTATGTCGATTTAGTCCAAGGCGGTGTGATTGATGTGGCGATCTCCCCGCAGCAAGCGACCATTTCTGCGCTACTCACTCACGTGCGCCGCGCCGATATTGTCAACGTCTCTTCATTACGTCGTGGAGCGGCAGAAGCCATTGAAGCGATCGCCCATGGCGATGAATCAACCTCTAAGGTAGTAGGACGAGCAGTGGGCGATATTAAACTGCCTCCGGGCACGACAATTGGCGCTATTGTGCGGGGCGAAGAAGTGCTGATTGCCCATGACCGCACTGTCATCGAGCAAGACGATCACGTCGTCATGTTCTTGGTCGATAAAAAATATGTGCCCGACGTGGAAACGCTATTCCAGCCGAGCCCATTCTTCTTGTAAAGGTTGGCGCTATGCTCAACTTACGCCCAATTACGTTTATCATCGGGCTAGTGCTGTCTAAGCTAGCCCTATTCATGTACGTGCCGACTCTAGTGGCATTTTTTACTGGCAGCGGCGGTTTTCTCGATTTCGCGCAAGCCGTCATCATTACCCATCTGGTGGCGTTTCTCTGCTTAAGTATCGGTCGCACTGAACATTTTCGGCTCAACGTACGCGATATGTTCCTGATCACCAGCTTGGTATGGACGATTGCCAGCGCATTTGCTGCTCTGCCTTTTGTGTTTATTAACCACATCAGCTTTACCGATGCCTATTTTGAAACCATGTCCGGCCTTACCACCACAGGATCCACGGTACTCAGTGGCTTAGATGATATGCCGCCCAGTATTTTGCTGTGGCGCTCCATTTTGCAATGGTTAGGTGGGGTTGGCTTTATCGTGATGGCGGTAGCGGTGTTGCCGATGCTCAATGTTGGGGGGATGAAGCTGTTCCAAACCGAATCGTCTGATTGGTCGGATAAAAGCAGCCCGCGCGCGAAAACCGTCGCGAAAAACATTGTGGCGGTGTATCTGGTTTTGACTGGGCTCTGTTTTTTGAGCTATATCGCCACAGGTATGACGCCGTTTGAAGCGATTAATCACGCCTTTACCACGCTTTCCACCGGCGGCTACTCGACCAGTGATAGCTCGATGAACCGCTTCTCACACGGCGCGCACTGGGTTGGCACACTCTTTATGTTTCTTGGTGGCCTGCCATTTTTACTGTTTGTGCAGGCTCTGCGCAAACAGAGTGCACGAGCCCTACTCAAAGATGAGCAGGTACGCGGCTTCTTCTGGCTCTTTATGATCTCCAGTTTGCTGGTCGCAGGTTGGTTGTGGCTCAAAAACGATTACGCGATATTGGATGCGCTGCGAGTTTCGATGTTTAACATTGTCTCCGTCGTCACAACCACGGGCTATGGTCTGGATGATTTCACCGCGTGGGGCGCGCTCCCCTCAACCATTTTTGCCTTCCTATTGATGGCCGGCGCTTGCTCGGGCTCTACCTCTGGCGGAATTAAGGTCTTTCGTTTCCAAATCGCGATGGCACTGCTCAAAAAGCAACTGCTGAACCTCATCCACCCTTCTGGCATTTTTATCCAGCGCTATAACAAGCGCCCGGTTAATGAAGAGATCATCCGATCCGTTGTCGCCTTTGGCTTGACGTTTTTCATCACTATCGTGGTACTGGCTGGCGCGTTATCGGCAATGGGATTGGATTCGGTGACCAGTATCTCTGGCGCGGTCACTGCCGTGGCTAACGTGGGTCCAGGTATGGGCAGCATCATTGGCCCAACGGGTAACTTTGCCCCTCTACCGGATGCCGCCAAATGGCTCTTGAGCTTTGGAATGTTGATGGGACGTTTAGAAATTCTGACGATTTTAGTGCTCTTTTTCCCTGCATTCTGGCGTCACTAAAAGGAAACATAATGAAAAAACTCATATTGGCAGCCAGCCTAGTGAGCTTATCCACTTGGGCAGGTGAAACCGTACAGCTCAAGGATGGCCGCTATATTCAGCTCAACGATGACTTTACTTGGCAGTATGTGCCACAAGAGACTCAGCCCCAGCAGACAAGCGAGCTGGCTCCTCTCGTGCTCGCCGCACCGGTGATCGCTAAGCCGAGATTGAGTGGTGTGACAATCACTGTGGGTGATCATCGCCCTGTTTTGCAACTCAGTGATTCTGGCGTCGATGTGGTACTGAGCGCTCCGCGCTATGAGCATGGCCAGCTCAAGCTGAGCAGTGCCATCACCAACCAGAGTAATCAGTCAGTGATTGCGGTTCGTCTCGCGATTCGAGTACAGGATGCACAAGGCGTGTGGAGTGAAGAGCAGGAAGTGACGATTTGGCAGTCGATCAAACGAATGGCGGAAACCTATTTACGCCCGCGCACTTCAGTGGAAGGCAAACCACTGGAGTTAAACCTCGCAGAGCAGAGTCAGTACACACTGCACGCTACCATCAAACAGATTGAAACGCGCTAAATGCGCGTTTCTCTTTTACCCATCTTATCCGTCAAAGCTAAATCGGCTCGACATACAGATAAATGGCTAAGAAATGGCATGCGCATCCCGCCAGCACAAAAGCGTGCCAAATGGCATGGTTGTAAGGGATCCGTTTGGCGACGTAGAAAATCACCCCGAGTGAATAGATAAGTCCACCTGCCGCTAGCAGAGTGAGCCCACCCACCTCAAGATGAATGGCAAGCTGGTAAATCACGATCAGCGAAAGCCAACCCATGGTCAGATACGTCACCAAAGAGAGCTTTTTGAAGCGGTAGACAAAAGCAATTTTCATCAGAATGCCAATAAGGGCGAGCGACCAGATCACAATCATCAAACCAACCGCCAGTGGTGTGCGCAAGCTGACCAGTAGAAATGGCGTATAACTGCCCGCAATCAATAGATAAATAGCACAGTGATCAAAGGTTTTTAGCCAACGTTTTGCACGCTGATAAGGGATAGCGTGGTACAGCGTAGAAGCCAAAAATAGCGCAATCATACTGCCGCCATAAATGCTCATGCTGGTAATGGTCAATGCATCGGCTTGCTGATCCACCGCTTTGACCAACAGCAGCACTAAACCAACTATCCCTAAGATAAGGCCAACGCCATGACTTATCGCATTGGCCACTTCTTCTTTAAAGCCATAACTGTTCGACATACTCACTCAATCCGAGTCTGAAACTTGGCTTTAGTATCGCACATTGAGCTTACAGGTGTTAGCTAAAAATTCATACCGCGTGATCAGCAGCTGCGGTCAAGAAACGCCAGCACTTGCTCCCCGGCTTCCTGTGGTGATGTGTGCGCAGGTAAAGTGAGATGTCGCTTGAGCTCACCACGCCCTAGCAAGCTGGCCAACATGCCGGATGCGCCTCGTTGATAACGATCGACCTCAAACCAGAGCTGTAAGGCTTCAGGATCACGATAAGCCACGATTTCAACTTCACGCCAGCGGCCTTGAAATGGCCCCGTGGTGGGAACAAATTCGAACTCTTGCACAAAAGGCAGTGCGAAGCCTTTGGCTTGCTCACACTCAACCTGACGTAAACGCAAACCTTGTGCTTCCAGCGCACTAAAAATACCATCCATCATCGGCTCAGGGCGCACGGTGAGAATGTCCTTATCGGTAGGATCCAGCGCCAGCGCAATATCTAATCCGGTCTCTAACCAAACTTTGGCATCCCCTATCGTCACTGGGGTATTCCAAGGGATGCTGAGTTCGATATCAAAATTACGCGTTTCACCCGCCTCAATCGTAAAGGCATACGGCAAAGACCAGTTGGCTAAGGTGTAGGTATGAGGAACTCGGCGCATTGGCTGGCCTTGTTGCTGACCGCGCTCATCCGCCACTTCCGCTATATAACGGCAACAAAGTTTGAGCTCGATGTTATCAATGACTTGCACTGTTGCGCCGCCATAAACATGGATGATGACCTTAACGGATTGGCCGGGATAGAGCACTTCCTGCTGCAACACCGAATCGACTTTCGCAGAGCCAATCCCAAAACTGGCGAGGGTTTTCTTGATAAACGACATAGACACCTCCTGTTGTGAGAATTGCATAGTAAGGGCTAACCCTTGTCTCACTCAATCCACGCAGTTGAAAATAAATGTTACGCAAAATTGGTCAACTATCGATCATTTTAGTAACTGGTGCTACTCTATTTGCGATATGAACGCATATCATTATTCCTGTCTCATTGTTCGGATCGGCAATCGCCAAAAGAGTGAATCTGGGTTACGTCCTGTACTCAAGAGCCACTCATAATGAGCCAGGGTGTAGCATCGGCAATGGATATGCCTGACAGTTAGGTTATGTCATGCGCCCAACAACCGTCAGGTTTTCAAATACAAACCGTAGTGCAATGCGTCGCCGCAGTGGTTTTGCAGTGGCTCCCGTTGCGAAAAAAACAGCAACAGCCCCCACGCTGGTTGAAAGAAATGCGTTGACCGCATCCCCCGAGACCAAAGTGGTTCAGGCAGCTTAATTGAAAAGCGCAGTCAAACCTGCGCTTTTTTCTTGTCTGCGAATTGGTATTACCCAACGCTTTTGATACCTTTAGCCACAAATCACTATAAAAATTGTGGAGAAAGTCATGAAATGTCATCGCGTAGAAGAACTACTGCAACTGCTTGAGCCTGAATGGCACAAAGATTCCGAGCTCAACTTGATTCAATTCTTACTTAAACTGGCTCAAGAAGCAGGTTACCAAGGTGCACTCGAAGATCTGACCGATGATGTACTGATTTACCATCTCAAGATGCGTAACAGCGCAAAAGATGCGGTGATCCCAGGACTTAAAAAAGATTATGAAGATGATTTCAAAACCGCCATTTTACGTGCACGAGGCATCATCAAGTAATTCTGCTG
>NZ_WPDC01000070.1:0-17049 GCF_035615595.1 Vibrio sp. R-1
CGGCGACAGGGAGATCCGGTTGCTCAAAGCTAAATGCGTACTCCACATTGTTGATTTTCACTGTGTAGTTCGCTGGACCTGAAATCGGCAGGTAGTAAACCATATCCAATTCATAGGTTGCCCCCGCAGGAAGTGATTTCCAAGCGGGTAGAGAGAACGCCACGCGATGCATCGTACCGTCTAACCCGCCAATGTTATTGGCACGGGTATGACCTGATGCAATCACTTTCAAGCCGCCACCCGATTGATCCTTCGCGTTATCTGGCGCTGAAACCGGAATATCGAATTGGAACTCCGTTCCTCCCGGGATATCAATCCCTGTATTGTTGGTGAAGGTAATCTTCGGATTGATTGGGTAGTTTTGGTCACCGACTTTGAAGCCACCGACTTTCACCGCAATATTCACCGCTTCAGCAGGGATTGCGCCCGTTGCCACCTTGTTACCATAAGGCGTGGCGACTTTGAACTTGTCGTAGATGGCTTTGGTCATGGTATTGCCCATGTGGTACTCACCTTTACCGGTGGCACACGCTTGCTCAGAAGGGTCCACTGAGGTGCGCTTGCCGTTGGCATCAAGGTTGTAACAGCTATAGTCACCCGCCAACTCCCAGAACATGATACCGCCAATCTCTTTGTCGATAACGTAATCGGCTTTCACATCAATTGACTGTTTATCTTCGGTCGACAAGAACACTTTCTTCTCTGCGTTCCACAACCAAGGAGCCACGGCCACACTGTCATAATTGCGTACATAAGTACCAATCAGCGGTGTGGTGGTTGGATCGAGCTTATAAGCCGCTGCGTATGAACCCCAAATGCCTTTTTCTAGGTTCTTCGCATGCCACATTGGGTTAGAGCCTGCGCCCATTTCGTCACCTGCAGCGTTAACGTCATGCCACATGTTGTCGATGCCGGTTGCACCGTGACCACAGTTGTTTTTCTCCCCTTCACCAGTACCCGGTGCACAGAGATTTTGGTTCGGCAGTGCCGCTCGGCCCCAGAGTCCATTCTCACCACCGGTGACACCTTGCCAACCGCGGGTATAGTAAGGCACACCAATGTTGATACGACCTGCAGGCATTGAGCCACGGAAGTAGTGATATGCCCAGTCCGTATTCAGGTAACCGATACCACCGTATTGCGCTGTACCGTAAACGTTCCACTGCGCCAACTCAGAGTCTTTGCCTGTGTCGTACAGGGCTGCGTTGTGACCAACGTGATCGTTCCACGCACCATGCAAGTCGTAAGACATGATATTGACATAGTCGAGGTACTTGGTGACATCGAAGGTTTCCATACCACGTAATAAGTAACCAGAAGATGGCGCAGCAATCGTCAGCATGTAGTGATGGCCATCTTGCGCCGAGGCTTGATCGAGTTTTTCACGCAGAACACGCATCAACTCTTGGTAAGAAGCCCACAGGTAAGCACGACGTGGTTCCATAAAACCTTTATCATCGGGATTTCCAGCGCCCGCCATGGAGGTTGGGTATTCGTAATCGATATCCACACCATCAAATTTGTACTTACGGATCATCTCAACTGCAGATGCCGCAAACTTTTCAATCGCTGCGTGGTTGATGGAACCATCAGCATTGGTGGTCATGGTGTAGAAGCCACCATCAGCCACACGGTTACCATTCGCATCAAAGTGACCGCCGGTTTCGGCCCATCCGCCGATAGAGATCAGGGTTTTTACACCGTATTTTTGTTTGTAAGTGGCTAGAGCACCAAAGTGACCTTTAAAACCTAGCGTTGGATCGATTTCTACCCCCGGCCACTCTTTACCAACGGCCGCGTTATTTGGATCGTTTACATCACCGACATTCACTTTGCCATCCGAACCAATGCTGACAAACGCATAGTTAATGTGTGTCAGTTGCTCCCAAGGAATGTCTTTAACCAAGTAAGCGGCTTGCGGATCATCGCCTGAACGCCAGCTGGTAAAGTAACCAATCACACGGCGTGGATGATCCACGCCCATTTTCTCACGGCCATCTGCATCGTAAACGGTACAGTATGGCACTTGTACTCCTTCCGTTTGATACAAACCATCCGGACGGCAATTCGCAACCGGTGCGACGCCATTCACCACCAGCGTGGTCAGTGCAGAATCTGTGGCTGCCCCTAAGTTGTCGGTAGCACGCGCGTAAACCGCTAGTGAACCTGCTTTGGTTGCCGTGTAATTGAGAGTGTAAGGTGCTTTTGCTGAAGTGCCGACAAGCGCACCACCAACATAGAAATCGACTTTATCTACTGAGCCATCCGCATCCGCCGCTTCTGCGCTCAACGTTACGACCGTCCCAACATCCACACTTGATGCAGAGAGCGCCACCGCCACGGTTGGCGCTTGATTCGCTGGACCAGCGTCACTCACCGTCAGAGTGACTGCATTTTTGGTGCTGACAGCCCCTTTATCATCAAAGGCAACCGCACTAAATTCATGCGTTCCTTTGGTCGCAGTCCAGCTCGCGCTGTACGGGGCTTTGGTTGCCTGACCAACCAATACGCCATCCACTGAGAACTCAACACGCGCGACAGAACCATCTGCATCAGAGGCGTTTGCTGCGAGTGTCACGACCTCTCCAGCTTTCACCTGCGCAGTGGCAAGCGGTGCGGTTAACGTCACACTCGGTGCTTGGTTAGTCCCCCCCGATGTGCTGCATGAATCCAACAGTTTCCATTGGGCATAGTTACCAGAAAAGGTTTCAGGATCGTTGTTTTGAGTCCAGTAGTTGGCTTGGTAAGCATTGCCCTTGTGCTGCACTTTGGCACCACCGATATATGCCGCAGACGATTGCCATTCAGGCAACGTCGAACAATCCACCGCAGCATAGCTGCTAAAAGCCATTAAACATGAAGCGGTTAAAGTGCTTAGTGTAAAAACACTCTTCCCTGCTTTTCCTTCGAGTACACGCATTGTTGTTCTTCCCTCAAGTTATTATTTCAACCATTAAATAAACCACGTCGACATCGGCTCACTTAAAATCTTGCGTAAAACAACTTTAGAATAGAGGGATAATTTGGCACTCAAAAAAGTGTGAATTTTAATAATGACTCGCAAACGAGTGTCTGATTTATGCAAATCAAAGCGAGTTATTTTGCATCAACAACGAATTACTCATAAATTTTTCACCATAAAAAAAGCCCCGTTTTTCAGAACAAAATACGGGGTTCAACAATTTTTGTGTGACAATTTTTCCTAATGGGGAATACAAGCCTACAACTATGCTTATTGTTACAAAAGAGTAAAATGTCAATAGTTTAACTTCCTCTTTTATCAATCCTTGTTATACCCAAACAACTTAGAGTTGCAGGTAGGCAGCAAGTGAGTGACTCACCATGAGCATAGGCAAACTATGTGATTGGGGTGAACGAACGTAGCCAACACCGCGGCAACTTCAAGTAGGAAGGGTATATGAAATGCCCATTTCCTCGCACAATACACAAAATTTCCTCGCAAAATGACCTATTGTGTTTTGCAGATGCGTAATAGCATTCAGCCTATAAACTTGTGGGCTAACGGCAGCTTGGGCTGCTCGTTTTTCCGATTCATGGCTACTCCAAAAACCATACTAATGAGGTGAGCAGATGCAGTTTAGTTACGTCAACCCAACCATGATCCACTTTGGACAAGGGCAGATCGCCAGCATCCGTCGGGATATTCCAAAAGATCACAAAGTGTTAGTGCTGTATGGTGGTGGTTCCATTAAACGTAATGGCGTTTATGACCAAGTGGTTGAGGCACTAAGTGAACATCAATGGGTGGAGTTTTCCGGTGTTGAGCCTAATCCAACCAAGGAAACACTGGATAAAGCGGTGCACATAGTGAAAAACCAACACATTGACTTTATTCTTGCCGTCGGCGGTGGCTCGGTCATCGATGGCTCAAAGTACGTGGCCGCCGCAGCATTTTATGAAGGCGATGGTTGGGATATTTTGACCGGGCAACACACGGTGCAACAAGCTACCCCTATCGGTGCGATTTTGACTCTGCCCGCTACCGGCTCTGAATCCAATACTGGTGCGGTGATCACCAAAGCGGAAACTCAAGATAAATTGGCGTTTCTCTCTCCCGCCGTTCAGCCACGTTTTGCCGTGCTTGACCCTGATGTGATGAAAAGCTTGCCTGAACGCCAGTTGGTGAATGGTTTAGTCGATGCTTGGGTGCATGTGTGTGAACAGTATTTGACACTCCCCACTCAAGCCATGGTGCAAGAAGGCTATGCCGAAGTGCTGCTACGCAACCTGTTAGCCTTAGGCGCAGAGTTTGCGAATCGAGACAATGACGCATGGAGAGCCAATTTAATGTGGACCGCTAACCAAGCGTTAAATGGCTTAATTGGCACTGGCGTGCCGCAAGACTGGGCAACGCATATGATCGGTCATGAGCTCACTGCGTTATGGCATGTCGACCACGCTCGTTCGCTAGCGATTGTGCAACCTTGGCTGCTACGCAATCAACTGAAGCACAAAAAAGCCAAACTCGAACAAATGGGCAAAAATGTCTTTGGTTTACCGCAATCCGATGATTTAGCGGAAAAAACCATTGCGGCCATTGAAGCTTTTTACCACCAACTGAATGTGGCGACCCAATTTGGTGAACACGGCATGGCAAAAGAGGCTGCCGTCGATGCGGTACTGCAGCAACTGACAGCCCACGGTATGCATAAACTGGGTGAACAAGGCACGATTGACTTACAAGAGTCACGCAAGATCTTAGAAAACGCCTTGTATTAAATCTGAGCCAAGCAGCGCTATTCGCTAAACGATAAATCCTGTTACACTCTTGCAGCACGTCAATCCAATGCGGATGGCGTGCTGCATTTTTTGAGTTTCGTTTATGGTCGTTTTGCGGATGTTATTGCGGATAGAGTTATGTGGCTGTTGATTATTGCTCTTTGTGTTGTTCAATTAATCACGATTGATCGCGGTCCACGTTGGATGTTCTATCTCTCGAAGCCCACCCCGATCCTACTGATGGCCTTGTCGATTGTGATCACCCCTAACCCATTATCCGATTTTGCGTGGTGGATCGTGGCAGGCCTTTTGCTCTCAGCGCTTGGCGACATATTACTGATGCATCCAAAGGATAAATTTGTCTCTGGTTTGCTGGCTTTTCTGCTGGCCCACATCGCTTATACGCTCGGTTTTAGCACCACCATCACCACCTTTACTTGGTGGCCGCTCGCCATTTGGTCAGCACTGGGCGTAATCGCTTTTTTACTGCTACTGCCCAACCTTGGCAAAATGACTTTTCCAGTCGCGGGCTACATTGCCGTTATCGTATTCATGGCGTGCACCGCCACAGAGTACTGGCTAGGTTATAACAACAATGCCTCACGCCTTGCTCTCATGGGGGCGGCGATGTTTATGCTTTCCGATTTGGTACTAGCCATTGACCGATTTCGCTCCTCATCGCAGTTCTCACGACATGTGGTGATGTTTAGTTACTACAGCGCGCAGGCTTTACTGACCTTGTCCGTCATCCCCTAGCCTCGGGCTTTAAACGCATCTTTCTCTAAACCATGCTTTTTCATTCTCAGATAGAGCTTTTTACGCGGCACTTGTAGGTAGTTCGCGGCATCGGCTACTCGGCCAGAAAACAGAAACAGCGCATCTTCAATCACTTGCTTTTCGTAATCGTCCACCAGCTCATCCAATGGCGACAGCATCTCTTCTTGATTGTAGAGACGCTCTTTGCCCGCCAGTTTTACAATGCCAATCGCATACAACTCCGCCACATTACGCAGCTCGCGCACATTCCCCGGCCATTGGTGGGCGCGCAGCAAGGCAAGATAATGCGGCTCAACATTGGGCATGGGTTTGCCGAGCTTATAGCAGCTCTGTTTTAGGAAGTAGTGAAACAGCGCCGCAATGTCATCGGGCCTTTGACGCAGCAAAGGCACATCGATCTGCCCTTGATTGAGCAGATAGTAAAGCTCTGGTAACAACTGATTTTGTGCAATCAATTGTTCCGGTTGCTGATCAATCACCGCAATCACTCGCGTTCTGGGGCGATTGAGTCGCTCTTGGTTGAGTAAACTCTGTACCACATTGCGCTGCACTTCCTCGCTGAGCAACTCAATATGGTCAATCAACAAGGTTCCACCCGCACTCTCTTGCACTTTAGGTTCAACGGCACTCCACTCGGTTTTGGCCGAAGCGACTAACTCAACCCAGGGCAAGTGTCCGTTATTGGGGGTCAGTTGATGGATAAGGTAGGCGATGGTGTGCCGCCCACAGCCCGACTCCCCCACTATCACCACATGGCGATTCAGCAGCGCATATTGCGCCACATGAGAGCGAATTTGCTCCATTTGTGCTGATTTTCCGACTAATTCACGTTTGACTGAACGGGATAACAGCAGCTTCTGCTCGATGAACGAGCGACGCAGCTCAAGATGTTGCTTGATCAGCGTGAGCAATTGCGGAGGATTGATCGGTTTTTCAAGAAAATCACACGCGCCCATTTTGACCGCTTCCACCGCCATCGGGATATCACCGTGTCCTGTGATCACGATGACCGGAATTTTGTCGTCTACGACTTTGATCTGCTTGAGCAATTCCATGCCATGCAGTTGAGGCATGTACATATCCAGCAGCACGACGCCATTCCAATCGGGTTGGATGTGACTCATGGCTTGAGTAGGATCGATCACCGCTTTGGCGGTTAATCCAGCAATCGACATCAAATGTAGGTAGGAATCCAACACATCCTGATCGTCATCAATCAGCAGTACGGTACTTTTCATCTTGCTGTAACTCCAAAATAACCATTGCACCTTTTTCCAGATTGGAGGCCAGTGCAATCCGGCCTTGCATCTTTTCCACTAATGACTGGCAAATGCTCAGCCCAAGCCCCAAGCCCACCTCTTTGGTGGTGGTAAATGGGGTAAATAATTTATCAACGACTTCGTGTTCAAAACCCTGCCCACTATCAATCACCGCAATCCGCTGCATCCCTTGCTCTGTGCCTAACGCAATCAGCTTGACCCAAGGTTGCGCGCAGGTTGTTGAAGCATCGCAGCCATTCACAATCAGATTGATTAAGATCTGCTCTAAACTCAAAGCATCCGCCATCACCATGAGATCATCAGGTAAGGTATTGATAAGTTTGATCTGCTGCCGTTTCGCTTTGGTTTGCACCAATACCAATGCTTGTTCTACAACGCTGTTTAGCCGCACTGGCTGCAACGATTCATCGCTGCTGTTTTTGCGGGCGAAATGGCGCAGACTGTTCACAATCTTACCCATTCGCTCAGTGAGATTTTCGATATGGTCGAGCGATGTTGCCAGTTGAGCCTGTGGTGCATCCTCTAATGCCAATCGAGCTGAAAAAAGATAAGCCGACATCGCACTCAACGGCTGATTCAACTCATGGGCAAGACTGGTCATGGTCTGCCCAACGACCGCCATTTTCGCCGCTTGGATCAGCTCGCCTTGTGTTTTTTTCAAGTGCGCTTCAGCGCGCTGGCGCTCTTCGACCTCCGCTTGTAACTGATGGTTTTTCTCGCGCAGTGATTGGGTTTTCTCTTTGACTCGTTGCTCTAACAAGCGATTGGCGTGTTCTTGGTCAGTCACATCGGTGATGGTGACAATGATTTTATCGTGCAATCCTTGGCTGTAGCGGCGCAAATAAAGACGCAAGTAATGAGGCTTTTCTGGATTACCGAGTGATAAGGTTAAACTCTCCGCCCCTTTCTGAATTAAATTCCCTTTCGTATCAAATAATTGACCGACTTTAGGTTGTACGTGTTCAGCAAAACAGCTCCACAGCGTCAACGGTTGCGCAAGAGATTCTAAACGCAGCGTGGCCATCGCACTCGGGTTGGCAGATTCAATTTGCCCATACCGATCACAGGTGATCAGACTCGCTTGCGTGTTATTGATGAGGCTCAACGCGTTAGTGCGTTCCATCTCTTCCACTTTTTTGCCATACAGGATGAGCTGTTCACTCAATGCCCCGATCTCATCTTTACCATCCACGGTGATCGGGTGAGAAAGATCGTTATGAATAATCGCATCCAAGCTTTCACTTAAGCGGTGTAAGCGTCCGACAATCCGTTTATGCACAAAGTAATACATCAACAACAAGCTCAAACCGATGGAGAGCCCAAAGCAGATCAGCAGCACTCGGTTACCTTCTTGCACCAATTGAGCCGTTTGTCCTTTGACTTGTACAAACAGCGCATCCGCATTCGCTACCAAATCTGCGATTGCCGTATGCTGTTGATCGAGCTGAATTTGCAGTTGTTCACTCGTGCTCTCTAACTTTTGGGTCAGCATCACCCTATCACGCAGGCTTTGCTGAAAATCCCCCTCTAAACGCAGCACATTACGCCACTCTTCAAGCAGTTGTTGATAGGCAATCGACGATGGCTGAGTAAATAGCGGTTGGCTTAATCGGCTCAATTCATCAAGTCGATACTGCAAAACGCGCATGCCGTTATCCACTTGGGTGAGATGCTTGGCTTTCAGTAGTTCATCCACAAACAAAAAGGCTTGGGTTTCACCATCTAAGATAGTTTGAATAAGATTAATGGTCTGAAACATCACTTGGGCTTGTGGCTGGGCTGCGCCACCTCGCTCTAATTGCCACTGCAGCTCTTGGCGCATCGGCGACAGCTCCATCCCAATATCTTGATGCAGCCAATCCAACTGCTCTGCAAACAGGGCTAAACGTCGGTCGACATCAATCCGGGCCGAAACCAGATCGTTAATCTGTTGTGTGGTTTGCCGCAACTCTGTGTACCCTTGTTGCAACGCCGCTTGCTGTTCATTTTGTGGCAAACTCGCCAAAGCTGCGTGGATCGCGGTGAAATCCTCTTGCAAACGCTGATATTGCTGATTGAGTGTCACTTTACTGGTTGCACTGACGATCAGTTGAATTCGTCTGCGAATTTCTGAACTGCGGGTTTCCAATACATAGCTAGTGTTGTACTTGGGCACGCTTTGATTGAGCAGTTCCGCCACTTGATAATCCAGTCGGCTCCATGTGCCCCAAGCCACTAAGCTGACGATAGTCAAAAGCGAAGTGCTGAACGCAAATGCCAGCAACAATCTTGCGCCTATGGTGTGGCGAGTGGTCAAGCTCATTGCGCTTCCTCAGCCAGCAAGATTTTCAATTCTTGGTTAGCTTGCTCAAGCTGTTTTTCCAAACGCATTTGCCATTCGTGCCCTTTTTCTGCAAGCAGCATGGCGGATTCCGCTTGCTGCTCTTCACTCAGCGCCGAGTTTGGGGCGATTTGTATGGCTAAAGCATCAACCTCTTGCTCAGTGATTGGCATGGTAAAAACCGTGCGTTCAATCTGCTCAATTTTAGCCAATACAGAAGGACGACGTGCAAACTGCGCCTTCGCTTCAAGTACCGCAAGTAGCGTATCTTTTAGTTGCGGCAGTTGCTTGGTGATGGCCAAATCGAATAAATCGTTCAGGCACTCTTCGCGGCGAATAATGCTGCCCATGGGCAAACGGGTGAATCGCTCGTTGACTAGAGACTGATCTTGCACGCTGTGTTTGGCAAAATCGTTGCCTTCCATGTTGGTTTGTACAGCGCTGGACATCAGAAGTTCGATAAATGCTTTAGCGTACTGATCGTTATGATTTTGCCGAATTTGGGCAACATACGTCGGCATCAAGGTAAAACTTTCATCGTAAACAAACTGTACGTAGTCGAGTTTACGACCAAGGATCAGGGCATAGCTGTCAATGGTCGGGCCCACCGCAAACTGACCATTGGCGATATAGTCACTCACGCCAAAACTTCTGGCCGATGCCGTCGCCAAATTAGCACCGACGCGCAGCAAGATCTCCCATCCTTTTTGCCAGCCATATTTGGCCAGTATGCTTTCCACCATCATCTGCGTGGTGCCAGAGCGTGCTGGTGTACTCATGGTGACATGCCCAAAATAGACTGGTTTCGCCAGATCGCTAAATTGCTTCGGATCAGGCAATTGATGTGTTTTGAGATAGTCTTGATTCCACACTAATCCCGCCCCTGAATAACCGATCGTCGCCACATGTTCGGTCATCGGCAGTGCGTAAGGTTTCAACCATTCTGGGGTCTGCATCGGCTCTGGTAAGGCGGCCAACTTACCGCTCTGTGCCAAATTCTGCATCAAATATGGCGATGAACTCAGCACCAAATCAATATTCTGAATATAGCTTTTGTTGAGCAGCTGCACGCTCGACTGCGCGCGGCGGTGAATGATCTGCACTTCAATGCCTTGATAACGGCGACTGAACTCCTCCACCAAAGGCAGTAAGGGCTCACGTGAAAATGTCGTGAGGATCACCAACTCTCTCTCGGCAGCCTGAGCTTGAGTGGGTACGCCCAAACTCAGTAAGAGGCAGGGCAAAATAAAGGCAAAAATCCATCGCGGCATTAGGCAAATCCCTAGTTTTTGTGCGTTCACTCAAATCTCTGTCATTTGTTGAAAAAAAGTCGTCCACGCATTTGGGTCAACTCTGACCTTTCTGTCATTAATTTTATCAGCAATTGCTTATCCACTGAGGGCAAAATTCCCAGTTTTGACTCACAGCTAACGCGCATTTGGGTCATTTCTGTCCCAAAAAGGTGTTTTTGAGCCACAACTGGCTTTGGCTAATGATGCTTCCCGACAAACAGCTCGTTTGAAATCGTGAACTAGGGAGAGCTCTTATGCTTAATTTCTTTAAAACCCGCCCCGATCTGCCTTTACTCAGCAGCTCAAAAGCGGAAATGTTAAAACGCTACAAAAGCTATCAATGGCAAGTCTTTATTGGCCTGATTTTCGGTTATGCCATGTTCTACGTGGTACGTATGGCGCTCGGCGTAGTGAAAAAACCGATGCTGGATGCCGGCATCGTCACCCTCGAAGAACTCGGCATCATGGGTTCGGCCTTCTTCTTCACTTACGCCTTTGGTAAGTTCCTGAACGGCTTTCTATCTGACTACGCCAACATTGGCCGCTTTATGTCATTCTCGCTGCTGCTGTCGGGCGTTGCTTCGATCTTCATGGGGATGAACACGGTCGCGTTCTTCTTCGTTCTACTGTGGGGCTTGAACGGTTGGTTCCAGTCGGTCGGTTCTGCACCATCTTGCGTCTCTATCTACCAATGGTTCTCTCCAAAGCAACGTGGTAGCCGTTACTCCATCTGGGGCGGCTCACGTAACATCGGTGAAGGTATCACTTGGATCCTAACCGCAAGCTTGGTGAGCTACTTTGGCTGGCGTGCAGGTTTCATCGGTGCGGGTATCGCGGGTGTCGTGGCTTCTCTCATCATGTTTAAGCTACTGAAAGACCGCCCACAAACTTATGGTATGCCTGATCCAGGCACAGCGTTTGAGGAAGGCACGGAAATCAAAAAAGCCAACGATCCAAAAGAAACACGCCGTGCGCAAATGTTCATCCTGAAGCAACCTGTGGTATGGCTTATCGCTCTGGCTTGTGCGGCGATGTACATCTCTCGCTACGCCATGTCTTCTTGGGCAGTGCTGTTCCTGCAAGAGCAAAAAGGCTACTCACTGATTGACGCCGGTTTTGCCATGTCCATGTACCCAACTGCGGGTCTGGCCGGTGCGATTTTGTCGGGTATTTTGTCTGACAAAGTGTTCAAAGGTAACCGTAACATCCCGAACCTGCTGTACGGATTAACCAACATCGCAGGCATGTGTCTGATGTTCTTCGGCCCAGATAACCGCGTTGTCGATGCAGTGGCACTGAGCATGATAGGCTTCTCGATCGGTGGTCTAGTGGTGTTCCTTGCAGGTCTTATCGCTTGTGACCTGATGCCGAAAAACGCAGTCGGCGCCGTGAAAGGCCTGATCGGTCTCTGTTCTTACATCGCCGCTTCTGCTCAAGAACTTATCTCTGCATCACTGATCACAGTAACTGAAGTCGAAGGTGTAAAACATTACGACTTCGGTAACGCTCAGTACTTCTGGTTGGCCGCTGGGGTGGTTTCAGTACTTCTAGCCCTAACCGTGTGGAATGCCAAGAAAGTCGTCGATATCGACGAAGCTGAAGGCAAATCGTTGAAAACCCAAACCGCTTCTTAATCGATACCCGTCCTACTTGGCACTACAGCGCCAAGTAGGACGACGATGCCAGCAGGAGCTAAGCTCCTGCTTACTTTCTCTTTCTTATTTTCTTGTTGAGCGTCGTTATAGGAATTACAACATGTGTAAAACCAAAATTGTGGCCACTTTAGGCCCTGCTAGCCAAACTCGTGAAACTTTGACTCAACTCATCCAAGCTGGCGTGAACGTGGTTCGCTTGAACTTTTCTCATGGCAGCGCTGAAGAACATATTGCTCGCGCGGAAATGGTGCGTGAGATCGCGCAGCAGCTCAATGTGAGCGTTGGCGTACTGGTTGACCTGCAAGGTCCTAAAATTCGTATCGCTTGCTTTGCAGAAGGCGCGATTCAACTCTCTGCAGGCGACACCTTTATTCTTGATGGCAATTTAGATCGTCAAGCCGGCACGCAAGAGCGCGTGGGTTTAGATTACCCAGAACTGATTGATGATCTGAAAGTGGGCAATATCCTGCTCCTCGATGATGGCCGCATTCAACTGGAAGTCACGGCCGTCGATACGCAAACTCGCCTTGTTCACACCATTGCACTCAATAGCGGTAAGCTTTCCAACCGTAAAGGCATTAACTTGCTCGGTGGCGGCCTATCGGCTCCAGCTTTAACAGAAAAAGACAAGCTCGACATCATTACTGCGGCGGAGCTGCAAGCGGACTTCTTAGCCGTCTCTTTCCCACGCAATGCGGAAGATATTGAATACGCGCGCCAACTCGCCACCCAAGCAGGCTGCAATGCGCACATTGTCGCCAAAGTTGAGCGCGCAGAAGTGGTAGCCAGTGAAGAAGCAATGGACAGCGTTATTCGCGCGTCTGATGTGATCATGGTGGCGCGGGGTGATTTGGGCGTAGAAATTGGTGATGCTCGTTTGCCAAGCGTACAAAAAGCGCTGATCGCGCGTGCTAAGCACTTAGGTAAACCTGTGATCACGGCCACTCAAATGATGGAATCGATGATCGAAAACCCACTGCCGACACGCGCAGAAGTCTTGGATGTCGCGAATGCGGTGATTGATGGTACTGACGCGATCATGCTTTCTGCGGAATCGGCCGCAGGGCGTTACCCTGTTGAAGCAGTGCAAGCCATGGTGCGCATCGCCCAAGGGGTTGAGCACGAAACTCACTGTGCGCAAAATTGTTGGGATGCGCTACAGCATCTGTGCAGCGATGCGGGCAAAAGCTTCGCTCTGTCATCGATGATTTCAGCATCCAAAGTGAATAAAGATCTTGGTGTAGCGATTGTGACTGAGCAAGGTGAAACGCCGCTTTTGATGTCACGCTGTCAAAGCCAAGCCACCATTTGGGCGGTGTCTGATAAACCTGCGCTACTGCGTAAGCTTGCTATTTTGCGTGGTGTCACACCGACCTACTTCCCACATTTAGATAAGCAAGGTGATATTGCGACTCAACTGATTAATTTGCTGCGTAAACCCGCACAAGAGAAAAAAATCGCCTCGATTTTGGTCACTCAACTGGAATCGGTCGAAGGGGTTGGTCACGTCAACGTGTGCCGACTACTGAATTTGGCGCAGCAGGAAGCCCTGTTCGCCTAACCCAATAAGTAACGCGGAAAGTAGGGTTTCGCGTTACTTATATCCCCCAAAACTTTGTAATCATACTCTCCCAAATGCTCCACATAGGGATTTGGCCTGCGCTTGTCGCAGGTCTTTTTTTATTATTTACTCTGCAAATCCAATGCATTACGCAAAGCCTGCTTGGCATTTTCTACCGCATCAACCAGAGGCGTTTTTTGATATGCCGCGGCAGGCGAATCGGCTTTCTCGATTTGCTGACACAGTTGGTAGAGTTGCGTTAGCCACAATGCGCCAGCAGAACCTTTCAATTTATGAGCTTGGCTTTTGATCTGCGCATCGTTATCTTTCTGCGCTTCACAAATAACGAAGAATTCAGCACAGCCCTGTTCAAAATAGCCGACAATTTCGCGCATTTTCTCTACACCAAGGATCTGCACATCCTGTTCAAACTTAGCTTGATCAAGGACTGCAGCATCTTCCGTTAACGCTGAAGCGTTGACTGACGAGAATTCGTTGTTCGACTTGTCGTCAACCTCATGCCCTCCCCTCACCGTTAACTGCCGACGTAACATGTCCGCCAATTGCTCCTTGACCAGAGGTTTAGGCAGATAGCCATCAAAACCCGCCGCTAAATATCCCGCGACATCTTCATTAAACACATGAGCAGATACGGCTATAAACGGGATCACCGCATTATGAATGCTGTCTTCCATTTGGCGTAAATCACGCAGCAGATCCACCCCATTACCATCGGGCAGATGAATATCAAGCAGAGCAATATCAAAGCGTTGCTGCTGAAAGCAGAGTTTCGCCTCTTGCACACTTTTCGCGAGAGTCACTTGATGACCCAGACTGGTTAAAAAACCTTGCGCAACCAAACAGTTGACTTCGTTATCTTCGACCAGCAGCACGTTAGCCACAGGCACATCATCTACGGCTAGTGCTGGCGTCTCAACAGGTTGTCCAACCGCTAACGGTAAGGTAAACCAGAAACAGCTGCCTTGACCGAGCTGCGAAGCGAGTTGTAACTCGCCGCCCATCGCCTGCACCAACTTACGGCTTATCGCTAAGCCTAACCCCGTCCCTCCAAGCTTGCGCCGTCCGGCGTCAGCTTGGGTAAAGGCATCAAATAAAGTCGCTTGCTCTTCCTCGGCAATCCCAATACCCGAATCTTCTACTGCAAAGCGAATACCTTGACCATCGGGGGCGAGGCGGATACGAATACGCACTTCGCCCTGCTCAGTAAACTTGATCCCGTTGCCAACCAAATTATTGAGCACTTGCCCGATACGGATCTCATCCCCTTGCCAGTATTGCGTGACATCGTCATCAATGTGGTAAGTGAGGAGGATGCTTTTTTCTCGCGCTCGGCTCTGCATCAGATCATAAGTTTCACGCACTAATCGATACAAATCGAAATCAGTTTGATGAATCTCCAGATGCCCCGCTTCGATTTTGGAGTAATCGAGCACGTCGTTCAGGATCGCCAGCAGCGATCGTCCGCTGCGGTTAATCACTTGTACATAGTGCTGCTGAGTGGCGGTCAGCGTGGTGTCTTGCAGTAGACGCGCCGTGCCTAACACCCCATTCATCGGGGTGCGAATTTCATGGCTCATGGTGGCCAAGAAAGCGGATTTGGCACGACTGGCCTGCTCCGCTTGCTGGCGCGCTTTGGCGTGGTTCAGCACCTCTTGATTGAGCTTATGGTTCATCTCGCTCAATTGACATGTACGCTGCTCAACCAACTCTTCCAAATGTTCTTTGTGCTGTTGCAACTCGCGTTTGGCTAATACTTCACTCTCTGCCACCACTTTAAGCGCTTTGGCGGTATCGCGCGCATGGGCAATCGCCTGCCCCATCTGACCCAGTTCATCATTTCCTTGAGTTGAAACGTCGACGTCGAGTTGCCCTTTTGCCACCGAGAGCAGCGCGGCGGTGTGTTGATCGAGACGCTGGATAACCGAGCGATAAACGACCTTCCACACGATCCACACCACAATCACAAGGCCGAGTAACCCCAGCACGGTGAGGATCAATTGCGCGTAATAGAGGGTGTTAGAGAGTTTACTCACCGCTGCGGTGGTCACTTGATTTGACGCATCCACCAGCTGATTAACCGTGTTATTGAGCTTGGCAAATTGAGTCAAGGTATCGTGCAGTAATTGCTGCGCGGCTTGTTCATTGCTGTAGCGCTGTTTCAATAGTTCGAATACGATTCGGCGCTTCTCCAACCCTCTCAGCAAGCTCACCATTTGTTTGGATCGCGTCGGGTCTTCCACCGCTTGCACACGGCGCTGCATAATGCTCAAGTTGGCGGCAAATTCGCTATCTAACGCCAAAATCCGCTCTAAATCAGTCACGGTTTGCGTCTCTTCAATCTCATTGAGCACTTTAAACGCCAACAGATGCAGCTCATGTAAGCGTTCCGCTAAATCCAAATCGACTTCCACCAGATTGTCTAACGCCTGATAAACCTGCGCTTGCTGCTGCTTTTGCAATAAATCGTAGATGTGCGTGACATTGGCGATTGCAATCGTGCTGGTGTTGAGCACTTGGGTGCGGGTTAGCTGCTCCAGCTCTTGTGCCAATTTGCGCATCTCTTTGACGCTTGTACTCAATTGGCTCTCCAAGGTGAGTCGGTGCTCAACGCGCCTTCCTAATTGCGCGAGAGTATCAATTACGTTCTGTACGTCTTGCTCTAATCTATCCAGCAACACGCTATCAAACGCCTCTTCTCCCAGTTGCTGGATATGAGTGAGCAACGTTTCTAATTGCGAGAAAACCTTCTGCCCAGCGGCTTGGTGTTCTTGCTCATTTTTGGCGTTAGAAAGAGTCTGTACAGAAGCAATGATTTGATGACTGAGCTCAGCGACTTGGCGCGCCTCGATCATCGAAGGAATGGCATTATTGACCACATCACGTTCAGTTTTGGCAACCAGAGAAAAACCTAGAACGCCGATCAGCGCTGAGAGAAGCACGAGCAACGCCATCGCGCTAAAAGAAAATAAGAGCTTGCGACCAATACTGGCTTTGGCGAGACGCATGGGGAAAACCTTCTTGTTGACTTCTTCTGCGTGGCGGATTGGGCTATATTGTGCAGTGTTTACTCCGGTTCGCCAACGAATAACCTCATGCCAAATCTGCGTTTGCACTCATTTTCACTGATTTCTGCACTTTTGCTGCTCTCTGCACTGCCAGCGGCTGGCGCGGAAAAACTTTGTGCGCTTTACCCTCATCTTAAAGATTCTTACTGGCTGTCGGTCAACTACGGCATGGTGGAGGAAGCACGCAAGCTCAACCTCAACTTGCGCGTTATGGAGGCGGGTGGCTACCCGAATCACCACAAACAGCAGCAACAAATTGCCCTGTGCGTACGTTGGGGAGCTGACGCCATTTTGCTTGGCACCGTATCACCCGAGCTGTACCAAGATGATTTAGCCCA
>NZ_WPDC01000071.1:0-17040 GCF_035615595.1 Vibrio sp. R-1
GACTACCCGAGAGGAAGTGCCCCCTTTTTCACGTTACCAAGGCAAGCCATTTGATGAAGTGGCTCTTTATGCCGCTCAGCATTCGAAAAATTGGGACGATCCTCGCTCGGTCGAGAATGTGATTTCAACCCCGAGTGATCCCGCTATTCACGGCGCATTACTGGCGATGATTGCTAATCCCAATTTGGTGTACGGCGAATATTCGGGTATGGCGGCGGAGTTAGAAAAGTTGGTGGTACGGCAAATTGCTTCACTGGCGGGCTATTCTACCGAGCAGGCGACTGGAATTTTTACCCAAGGGGGGACGTTTTGTAATTTATACGGATACCTGCTTGGGCTGCGCAAAGCATTACCCAGTTCCATTTCTCAAGGTATCTCGACCAGTTCCTTGCGGATGCTGAATTCGGAGGCAGGACACTACTCGAACATGACAAACTTGGCGCTGCTCGGGATCAGTGTGCAATCACAGGTGATCCGTGTCCGAGTCAATGACAATAACGAAATTGACTTGATTGATCTGCATCGCCAACTCAGTCGCTGCTTTGAGCAGGAGCAAGTTGTGCCAACCATCATGCTCACGTTTGGTACGACCGATACGTTTGCGCTGGATGATATCAAAGCGGTCTATGACATCCGCGAATCGCTCTGCCATCAATATGGCGTGCGTCGTAAACCACATATCCATGTTGATGCCGCGGTAGGGTGGAGCTTACTGTTTTTCGCAAGTTACGATTTACAGCGTAACCCGTTGGCGATTAACGCTGCGACCTTATCGGCCATCACCGAATGGCTACCTAAAATTCGCGCGCTGCAGTGGGCGGATTCGTTTACCGTGGATTTCCA
This sequence comes from Vibrio sp. R-1, assembly GCF_035615595.1. Classification (NCBI taxonomy): domain Bacteria; kingdom Pseudomonadati; phylum Pseudomonadota; class Gammaproteobacteria; order Vibrionales; family Vibrionaceae; genus Vibrio; species Vibrio sp. R-1. Next base: position 844 of record NZ_WPDC01000071.1, read on the forward strand.
GAAATGGGGTTATGTACCCTACACCTCCAGTTTGGTGATGATAAAAAATAAGCATGATTTACAGGCACTCAAATCTGATCCCAGCTATTTCTCCTATTTTGAAACCGCGCGGCAACAAGAAACGCATTTACAAGCCACGATAGAATGCTCACGCAGTGCGGTTGGGGTGTTTGCCGCCTATTCAGCATTGCAAATGATGGGGATTGATGGCTATCAAACCATCCTCGCGCATGGTTTACAAAACGCCAGTTATCTGCGCGCGCAGTTGGCGACACTTCCACATTGCAAATTGATCGCAGAACAAAATCATGGTCCGAGCGTGGCATTTCGTCTCTACCCTCCAAGTGTCAAATCAGCTCGTGAAGCTTTCGCTCTAGAGATGGACCTCAGTCAACATCCAGACTATGTCGAGAAGATGGTGACTCATACTCTGTATCATCGTAGCCACTTTCTTGCGCGCAAAGGCCAAACCTTAAACAGTAACTGGGTTGAATCACTAACGCGTACTCATTATGACCCTGAAGGTAACTGCTTGCATCTGCCGGGAGAAAAAGTGGTATTGATGAACCCGCATACCATGCGCACTCATTTGGATGCTTTCATTACAGAAATGAGTCTCAGATAGGCACTCTTCATGACCGACCGACTAGTTGTGGTGCGCTAGTCGGTTGAGATCTGTAACACAATGTAAGTACTTGACCTTCAACTGTAAGAGTTAGTAAAGAGAAGCTGTGCTAAAGTCGCAGTTGGTTATACTGCTTGCTTGGTATTTTATTGGGGGACACGTTATGACCAGCACCAAGTTTCTCGTCAGGTTTTCAATGGGTTGTATGGCATTTGTGCCAACGTTAGGTTTTTCCGCTTTGACAGTCGTGCCCGAGCCACCACAGTTGGCTGCTAACGGCTATGTTCTAATTGATTTCCATACAGGTAAAGTTCTGGTCGAACACAACGCACATCAAAAACTCAATCCGGCCAGCTTAACCAAACTTATGACCTCATATGTCGCAGGACAAGAGATGAAACGCGGCAATATCCATGCGGATGATCAAGTGCGGATCAGCAACAACGCATGGGCAAAGAAATTCCCCGATTCATCAAAAATGTTCATTGAGGTAGGTAGTTACGTCAATTTGATGGACCTTTATCGCGGTCTAATCGTGCAGTCAGGGAATGATGCCAGTGTGGCGATTGCCGAGCATGTCGCTGGATCGGAAGGGGCGTTTGTGAGTTTAATGAACTCGTGGGCGCAGCAATTGGGAATGAACAATAGCTCGTTTGCTAACCCGCATGGGTTGGATAATCCTGCGTTGTACAGCACACCTTACGACATTGCGCTACTTGGCCGTGCGATTATTCGCGATCTGCCAGAAATCTATCCGCTGTACAGTGAGCTTTCGTTTACCTATAACGGCATCACTCAACACAACCGTAATGGTCTGCTGCGCGATCGCAGTATGAATGTTGATGGCATGAAAACGGGTTACACCAGTGGCGCTGGATACAGTTTAGCCAGCTCGGCAACCAGTGGTGAGATGCGCCTTATTTCGGTGGTGATGGGATCTAAAAGTGTCAAAATTCGAGAAGCAGAAAGTAAAAACTTGCTGAGTTATGGTTTCCGTTTTTTTGAGACAGTCACACCACATCAAAAAGAAGCTGTGATTCAAAAACAGCGTCTCTGGTATGGGGATAAAAACGAAGTAGCGTTAGGCAGTGCCGAAACTGTCTACTTGACACTGCCACGCAACGATGTAAAAAAACTCAACGCTGTAATCCAATTGGATAAAACGCTCGAAGCGCCGATCGCCAAAGGTGATGTAGTAGGCTCGATTTTCTACTACATTGATGAAGAAAAGGTCGGCGAGGCCAAATTGGTTAGCCAAGAATCTGTCGAACAGGGCGGGATCTTTAAACGTCTAATTGACTGGTTCAAGCTGCTCTTCTCTGGCTGGTTTTGATTGCGTTGTTCGATGGCTTATTCTTATCGATAGTATGCTCACTACAAACTGGGATTTTGATCTCAGTTTGTGGTTCTATGATCAACACACATCGCAAACTCACATCAGATTGACACGTTGCTCTAAAAATTCTGGCATGGTATCGGCCATTCGAAATAACGACGAGGAGAGGCAGAAATGGAACTGAACCAAGAAGACCGTAAGGCGCTGTACGACGTCTGGATGACAAAGAAAGCCAAAATGCATATGACCCAGATGGAGATGACTAAGCGTCTTGGTGTGAGTCAGGGGGAGTTTTCCGAGCTATTGCGTGGTGATGCGCCGCTGTCTATGTCTTTCGTCAGTCGTTTTTGCCAGCACCTCCATGTTGAGCCGCACAACGTATTACCTACGCTAAAACGCAAAACTCGCTCTGGTGAAAAGCTTGTTCATCTGCAAAACCGCGTTACCGTCGATGGGGATATTAAACGTGTTTATGTAGAGGGCAACCAAGTCATTATTGAGTATACTCACTTAGCCAAATAGCCTTATTCGGCAACCCTCTCTATGTTCAAGTTATTATCGTTACGCTTACCTTAACGCTCAGCGTAACGATACAGCAGCTCAGTCAACTCGGTTGACCATGCCAGAGCATGTTCTGGTTGGGTCGCGATCAGTTTTTCCACTTCAGCACAATGGGTTTCTAAATCCACACTCTGCTCTAAATGAAAGGCAATGGCATAAAAGTGCCACATCAAAAGGCGTGTCATGCGCTGGGTATTTTGCATCGCTTGATCTGAGCCTTCAAACATCGCAGGTAGCTGGCCTAAAGCGATCGCGTGCATTTTCACCATTGCATCAATATGTGCCATGTGTGCTTTTTCTTCGCCTGCAAATTCATCATCATCAAAGCGGTACAACTCGCGTAAAGTCTCTTCGCTGATCAAACGGTGCAAAATGCGCAAACTGAATTCGGTTAGCTCTTGTTTATCCATTGCACGCAGGCATTGATAAGTGTAGTCACGCTCCATGGCATTACTCTTCTTTGGGTCATAACAGGAGGCGATATTGTAAAGAGTTTTTGAGTGAGTGCCAGTCAATCTTATTTGAGTAAGTTGTCGATTACATTCGGCCGTGATGAGTTTCTAGAATCTTATATTCCGAACATATTCATTTTGTCTGCCAATACTATTCTGCATCATGTCAAACCTAAACCATGCTTCAATCAACCAGTTAAGTGAGGGACTATGAAAAAGACAACGTGGGTATTAGCGATGGCAGCCAGTATGAGCTTCGGCGTACAGGCTTCCGAATGGGGGTATGAAGGAGAGCATGCTCCGGAGCATTGGGGCAAAGTTGCCCCTCTTTGCGCAGAGGGTAAAAATCAAAGCCCGATTCATGTCGCGCAAAGCGTAGAAGCGGATCTACAGCCTTTCACGCTCAATTATCAAGGGCAAGTGGTTGGGCTACTCAATAACGGGCACACTTTACAAGCGATAGTCAGTGGTAATAACCCACTGCAGATCGATGGCAAAACGTTTCAGCTTAAGCAGTTTCATTTTCATACCCCTTCTGAAAATTTGCTAAAAGGAAAACAATTCCCACTGGAAGCGCATTTTGTTCATGCCGACGAGCAAGGCAATCTGGCGGTTGTTGCGGTGATGTACCAAGTGGGGTCGGAAAATCCGCTGCTTAAGGCTCTCACGGCGGATATGCCGACCAAAGGGAATTCGACTCAGCTCACGCAAGGGATCCCTTTGGCTGATTGGATCCCAGAATCGAAGCACTACTATCGTTTCAATGGCTCATTGACTACGCCGCCTTGCAGTGAAGGTGTACGTTGGATTGTGTTAAAAGAGCCAGCACATTTGTCGAATCAACAAGAGCAGCAGCTTAGTGCCGTGATGGGACACAATAATCGACCCGTACAACCGCATAATGCTCGTCTTGTCTTGCAAGCCGATTAAATACAAGGTTTAGCAGGCATAAAAAATGGCGTCCAAGAGGACGCCAAAATCTTCGCAGAAATTAAATTCACAGAAGTTAAATTGGGACGAGAAAAGTCTCACAACAGCGATGATAAGCCGTGTGGCTGGTCATCCTTTACTGCCGCCTGTCAACGTTAACTTTGTGATTTGACGAGAAGATGTCTGTTTTGCTGCGATTTGATGACGGCTCGAAAAAAGCTATGAAAAAGGCGAGCACTCTGGCTCGCCTGTGTTAAACGAATGATCATCCGGATGACCGATTAGTCCTGATAACTGTCAATGCTTGGGCATGAACAGACGAGGTTACGGTCGCCGTACACGTTATCGACACGGTTCACCGTTGGCCAGTATTTGCTGGCTTTGGTGTGTGCCGATGGGAAGCAGGCGATTTCACGTGAGTATGGACGCTCCCATTTCTCTTCGCGCAGATCCGCTTGGGTATGCGGCGCATGCACTAGAGGGTTGCTTTCAAGCGGCCATTCGCCATTTTTCACCTTGTCGATCTCGCCACGAATCGCAATCAATGCATCACAGAAGCGATCCAGCTCCGCCAAATCTTCCGATTCCGTTGGCTCAACCATTAAGGTGCCCGCGACTGGGAATGACATGGTTGGCGCGTGGAAGCCGTAGTCCATCAAGCGTTTGGCAATATCTTCTTCGCTAATCCCAGTTTCTTCTTTCAGAGGACGGATATCGATGATGCACTCGTGCGCCACTCGACCATTTGCACCACGGTAAAGGATCGGGTAATGCGGACGCAGACGCTCCATCACATAGTTGGCATTCAAAATCGCCAGCTTGGTGGCTTCAGCCAGACCTTCTGCACCCATCATCGCAATGTAGGCCCAAGAGATCGGCAGAATGGACGCGCTGCCAAGATCGGCTGCGGAAACCGCGAAATCAGAACCCTCTACGCCACCTTCAATATGTCCCGGCAGGAAAGGCGCTAGGTGCGATTTCACACCGATAGGTCCCATGCCTGGGCCGCCGCCGCCGTGTGGAATACAGAAGGTTTTGTGCAAGTTCAGGTGTGATACGTCTGAGCCGATAAAGCCCGGCGAGGTCAGCCCCACTTGCGCGTTCATGTTCGCACCATCAAGGTAAACTTGACCACCTGCAGCATGCACCATTTCACACACTTCACGCACTTGCTGTTCATACACGCCATGCGTTGAAGGGTAGGTGATCATGATGCTGGAAAGATGGTCTTTGTGCTTTTCAATTTTGTCCGCAAGGTCAACCATATCAATGTTGCCGTTTTCATCGCATTTCACCACCACGACTTTCATCGACACCATTGCCGCTGTGGCTGGGTTTGTGCCGTGTGCTGAGCTTGGGATGAGGCAAACATTGCGGTGGTCTTCGCCGCGGCTTTGGTGATAACGCTGAATCGCCACTAAACCTGCATATTCACCGGAAGCTCCAGAGTTGGGTTGCAGTGAGAAAGCATCGTACCCCGTGATTTCACACAGTTTTTGCTTCAGGTCTTCAGCCAATGCCGCATAGCCCGCTGCTTGTGCTTTTGGTACAAACGGATGCAGTGCGCCAAACTCAGGCCAAGTGACGGGAATCATCTCCGCGGTAGCGTTGAGCTTCATGGTGCAACTGCCTAGCGGGATCATGCCGTGAGTCAGAGAGAAATCTTTGTTTTCCAGATGCTTCATATAACGCAGCATCTGAGTTTCACTGTGGTGTGTGTTAAACACAGGGTGAGTCAAAAACGCGCTTTGACGACGGCAACTTTCTGGAATCGCGGCGAGCTCATTGGTCGCAATGCGGTCGGAAAGTGCATGAACCTCTTCTTTAATACCAAAGATCGCAAAGAGCGCTTCAACGTCAGCCACTGTCGTGGTTTCATCAAAGCTCACGCCAAGCTGATTAGGCAGTTTACGCAGATTGATGTTCGCTTGTTGCGCAGCTTGGTACAGAGCATCGGTTTTTGCACCTGTATTGATCGCCAGCGTATCAAAGAAATGCTGATGCGCCAGTTCGTAACCCGCTTTGGTTAAGCCAGCAGCAAGAATCGCGGTGAGGTGGTGAGCGCGGCGCGCAATAGTGCGCAGACCTTGTGGACCATGGTACACCGCATAAAACGCGGCCATGTTGGCCAGCAGCGCTTGCGCAGTACAGATGTTGGAGGTCGCTTTTTCACGGCGAATGTGTTGCTCACGGGTTTGCATTGCCATACGTAAGGCTTGGTTACCTTTCGCATCGTTCGAAACACCGATCACACGTCCCGGCATGGTGCGTTTGTGCGCATCACGTGTTGCCATGAACGCCGCGTGTGGACCGCCGTAACCCATAGGTACACCAAAGCGCTGCGCTGAACCAATCACCACATCTGCGCCCATTTCACCGGCAGGTTTGAGCAGCACGCTGGCGAGCAAATCGGTCGCCACGGTGACTAAGGTTTTGTTGGCTTGTGCTTTGGCGATGATGTCAGTCAGATCGCGCACTTGACCGGTTGTACCCGGGTATTGCAGCAGTGCGCCAAAAGCTTCTTGTTGAGTGATGTTGTCAATCGAATCGATTTTCACCTCAAAGCCAAGGAATGCGGCGCGAGTTTTCACCACTTCAATGGTTTGTGGATGCACGTCATCGGCAACAAAGAACAAGTTGCTTTTGCTCTTACCAGCGCGTTGACACAGGGCCATTGCTTCGGCCGCTGCTGTCGCTTCATCCAGCAGTGACGCGTTCGCAATCTCCATCGCGGTTAAATCCATCACCATCTGCTGATAGTTAAGCAGCGATTCAAGACGGCCTTGCGAGATTTCTGGCTGATAAGGAGTGTAAGCGGTGTACCAGCCCGGGTTTTCCATCACGTTACGTAAAATGACGTTCGGTGTGAAGGTGTTGTAGTAACCCTGACCGATGAAAGTCCGTTTAAGCTGGTTAAGTTTGGCGAACGATTTCATCGTTGCCAGCATATCAGCTTCGCTTTGAGCGGGCGCGAGCTGCATTGGCGCTTCTAAACGGATTTGCGCAGGAACAGTTTGGGCGATAAGCGCATCCAAACTTTCCGCATTCACCGTTTTAAGCATGGTGGCTTGTTCTTGTTTATCCGGCCCGTTGTGGCGTGCAACGAACTCATTTTGTGTGCTTAGGCTGTGAAGTAATTCTGTCATTGTCCTTTACCTTCTTTCCATGTGAGCATGCGAACAACCTTGGTGGAATCACCACTCACTTGGCGATCAAACATCACTCATTTGCGGTGAGTGACTTTGAAAAAAAGCCGCCCTGAAGGGCAGCTTTCTCATGCATATTGTGCTTAGTCTTCTTCGATTGAAGCTAGGTACTCTTCCGCGTCTTTTAGATCTTTGAGTTCATCAGGATCGGACATTTTCACTTTCACGATCCAGCCGCCATCGTAAGGCTCTTCATTAATCAGCTCTGGGCTGTTTTGCAGATCTTCGTTGACTTCAATGACGACACCGGTCACTGGTGCATAGATGTCAGAAGCGGCTTTCACCGATTCAACCAGTGAAAAGCTGTCACCCGCATCAATTTCGGCATCGATTTCAGGTAACTCTACAAACACTACGTCACCGAGCATTTCTTGGGCGTGCTCAGAGATGCCGATGGTTACTGTACCGTCACTGTTGTCGCGAACCCATTCATGGCTTTCTGTGAACTTCAGTGTCTTGTCCATTGCGTATTCTCCAAAAAATATCGTACTGATAAAAAGCTATTGATAGAGCGGGAAGCGTTGGCACAGTGCTTTCACTTGTTTACGCACTTGTTGCTCAACGTCAGGGTTGCCTTCTGGGCTGGCCACCAAACCATCCAGAACATCCCCAATCCACTCACCGATGAGTTTGAATTCTTCACGACCGAAACCACGGCTGGTTCCGGCAGGCGTACCTAAACGAATGCCCGATGTAATCATAGGCTTCTCTTCGTCAAATGGGATGCCATTTTTGTTACACGTGATCCCGGCACGCTCTAAGGCTTGTTCAACTTGGTTGCCTTTCAAACCTTTAGGTCTAAGATCGACCAACATGAGATGCGTATCCGTTCCGCCAGTCACAATGTCACACCCGCGAGTTTGCAACACTTCAGCCAGCACTTTTGCGTTATCGATCACCGAATCAATATAAGTACGGAATTCAGGGCCGAGCGCTTCACCAAATGCCACTGCTTTAGCGGCAATCACGTGCATCAGTGGGCCACCTTGTAAACCGGGGAACACCGCAGAATTAATCTTTTTGTGGATCTCTTCGTTGTTGGTCAAAATCATGCCGCCGCGCGGGCCACGTAGAGTTTTGTGTGTGGTAGTGGTGACGACATGAGCATGCGGCAGCGGGCTTGGATGTGCGCCAGTTGCTACCAATCCGGCAATGTGCGCCATATCGACCATCAACAGCGCACCAACTTCGTCCGCAATCGAGCGAAATTGAGCAAAATCGATAGTGCGGGGAATGGCACTGCCGCCTGCGATGATCATTTTTGGTTTGTGCTCTAACGCCAGTGCACGAACAGAATCGTAGTTAATTTCGAGAGTTCGACGATCCACTCCGTATTGCACCGCATTGAACCATTTACCTGAAAGAGCAGGGCGCGCACCATGGGTGAGGTGACCGCCCGCATCCAGCGACATACCCATAATGGTATCGCCCGGTTGCAGCAGAGCAAGCATCACAGCGCCATTCGCTTGAGCGCCTGAGTGTGGTTGAACGTTTGCGTATTGACACTGAAAAAGTATTTTGGCGCGTTCGATAGCAATCTGCTCAACGCTGTCAACATGCTCACAACCGCCGTAGTAACGACGGCCGGGATAACCTTCGGCGTATTTGTTAGTCAGGCAAGTGCCTTGCGCCTGCATTACGGCTTTAGAGACGATGTTTTCAGAGGCAATCAGTTCGATCTGTTCATTTTGGCGGGTGTATTCAGCTTGAATGGCGGCAAATACCGCATCGTTGGTCGCCGCCAGTGGGGTAGAGAAGAAGTTCTCAAGGCTAACGTTAGGATAAGCTTTGTTTAGATTTGCATTCATAGTAGATGGCCTTCCAATCTGATAACCGCACTAAGATGGGGTTATCGCTCCTTTTTCTGATCGCAATACTCATCGCGATCGGCTGAGTCATTCCTAATCTTGATTGCCCTAAACCTTGGCAACATAACCCCAATGTGCGGGATCGAAAACTCGCGGAAATTGACTGGTCATTCAGCCTAAAGCAGCGAGTGATTGCATCTCTTCATCTAACAAGTCGGTAACATACTCTTTGCTTACAGAACAATCAATCAAAAATTTCCTATAGGAAACACGGTTTCTGATCTGCTTAACAAAAGTACTTTTATTTCTCTGTGTACTCTTTAATCAACAAATCGCTTCATGCCACAATGCTTGGTAGACAGGAAGTTTTATAACCAGAGGGAAAGCATGTCAGAAGACATTTATGATGAGTACCCATCCATCACTTTGGCGCGCGAATCGGGCGAGCAAGGCATCGAGCCTCTCAAGCTGGGTCAGCGGATCAAAGATATCCGCACGCGATTAGGTATTACGCTTGAAGAAGCTAGCCAGCGTACTGGGCTCGCTCGCTCTACACTGAGCAAAATTGAAAACGAGCAGATTTCGCCAACCTTTCAGGCCATGCAAAAATTGGCGCATGGTTTGCAGATTGATATGCCGCAACTCTTTGAACCACCGAAGAAAATTGTAGCGACAGGGCGGCGTGATATTACCCGTAAAGAAGCAGGAAAACCGCACCCAACCCAAACCTATGAACATGAATTGCTCGCGACTCAACTTTCTAACAAAAAGATGATGCCGTTCAAAAGCCGCGTGCGTGCCAGAGCGTTTGAAGAGTACAGCGACTGGGTCCGTCACGATGGTGAAGAGTTTCTGCTGATCCTCGAAGGTGAAGTGATGTTTTACAGCGAATTTTATGAGCCGGTACATCTGGTGGAAGGGGACAGTGTGTATTACGACGCCAACATGGGACACATGCTGGTTTCAGTGAGTGAAGAAGATGCGCTGATCCTTTGGGTCACCGCAAGATAGTGAGTTTCCTATCCGAAACATCCGCGTATAACAACCCAAGACGTGGAGTGTGTTGGTGGTGGTTTTTGATAACCATTCATTAACAATGTTGTTAACTGTGATGGTGAGCACTGTTTTAATTTGGTGAATCCTCTAAAACGGGCTCGGCTTGTTTATTATCGGAAACATAGTTTCCTCACTAAAGGAATCTTGCCACGGTAGATTGCGCCAAAAGCGCAGCTTTGGCTTATATGGAGAACAAGAATGACTGAACAACACGAAACCTTACTGACGACACCGCTACATGCGCTACACATTGAAGTTGGCGCAAAGATGGTGCCTTTTGCGGGCTACGATATGCCAGTTCAATACGCCCTTGGGGTGAAAAAAGAGCATATACACACCCGTGAAGCAGCTGGTCTGTTTGATGTTTCCCACATGGGGCAACTGCGTTTGTACGGTGCTCAAGCGGCTGCCGCCTTAGAAGCCTTGGTTCCGGTTGATATTATTGATCTCCCTGTTGGCAAACAGCGTTATGCGTTTTTCACCAATGCCCAAGGTGGCATTATGGATGATTTGATGGTGGCCAATATGGGGGATCATCTGTTTGTGGTGGTGAACGCGGCGTGTAAAGCGCAAGACATTGCGCATCTAAAAGCGCATCTGCCTGCGGATGTTGAGATGGAAGTGATTGAAGATCGCGCTCTGCTCGCGCTGCAAGGTCCGAAAGCGGCGCAAGTGCTCGCACGTTTGCAACCTGCCGTTGCCAAGATGCTGTTTATGGATGTTCAACTCCTTGAGATCGATGGTGCAGAATGTATTGTCAGTCGCAGTGGCTACACCGGTGAAGATGGCTACGAAATCTCAGTGCCTGCTGATAAAGCGGCGGCACTGGCTCGTAAACTGACGGATTTTGAAGAAGTGGAGTGGATAGGCCTTGGTGCGCGCGACTCACTGCGTTTGGAGTGTGGTTTGTGTCTCTATGGGCACGATCTCGACCCAACCACAACGCCAGTCGAAGCAAGCTTGCTGTGGGCTATTCAGCCTGTTCGCCGCAAAGGTGGCGCGCGTGAGGGCGGTTTTCCCGGTGCAGAGATCATTCTCAGCCAGATTGAAACCAAACAAGTCAGCCGTAAACGCGTAGGTTTGGTCGGACAAACCAAAGCGCCAGTACGCGAAGGCACTGAACTGTTTGATGCGCAGGGCAACAAAATTGGTGTTGTGACCAGTGGAACTGCAGGCCCAACGGCCGACAAACCAGTTTCAATGGCTTATGTCAGCACTGAGCACGCCACTTTAAGCGGTGAAGTGTTTGCTGACGTGCGCGGGAAGATGCTGCCAATGACTGTCGAAAAAATGCCTTTTGTGCCTCAGCGTTATTATCGCGGAGAATAATTTCTTCAGTGTCATTCTTATGAGTAACGCTTATTAGCAAAGGAAGGGAAACCTTCCTTTGTGCTTTTTGAAACCTAGGTTTACAGCCTGAGCTAACCGAGAAAGCGGTTGTCATTTCAGCTTATTGGTTTATGATGCTGCAACGTACTTAAGCTGGTGCATCCGTATTTGCGCCAAAATTTGTACCGAATTTTTTGAACTCGTTACGCCGCTATTTATTACAGAATGAATTTAAAGCGTAATTTTTTCACACAAGTGTTGCTTGGTGTGCAACACCACTGTAAGGATAATACATGCCTATTATTACTCTTCCTGACGGTAGTCAGCGTCATTTTGACAACCCAGTATCTACTCTCGAAGTTGCCCAATCTATCGGTCCAGGTCTTGCGAAAGCGACCATTGCAGGTCGTGTGAATGGTGCTCGCGTTGATGCTTGCGATCTGATTGAACACGACGCCAGCCTAGAAATCATCACGACTAAAGATGAAGTAGATGGTCTGGAAATCGTGCGTCACTCATGTGCGCACTTGCTTGGCCATGCGCTTAAGCAACTTTACCCAAATGCGAAAATGGCGATCGGTCCAACCATCGACAGCGGTTTTTACTACGACATCGATCTTGAGCAGTCTCTCTCTCAAGAAGATCTTGAGAAAATCGAAGCTCGCATGGTTGAGTTAGCAAAAACCAAATACGCGGTTGTCAAAAAGAAAGTGAGCTGGCAGGAAGCGCGCGATACCTTTGAATCGCGTGGAGAAAGCTACAAAATGGAAATTCTTGATGAAAACGTGGCGCGTGATGATCGCCCAGGTCTTTACCATCACGAAGAATACATTGACATGTGCCGTGGTCCACACGTACCCCACATGGGCTTTTGTCAAAACTTCAAATTGCTGAACATTGCAGGTGCATACTGGCGTGGTAACAGCGATAACAAAATGCTGCAGCGTATCTACGGTACAGCGTTCCATGATAAGAAAGCTCTGCAAGCACATTTAACTCGTCTTGAAGAAGCCGCAAAACGTGACCATCGTAAAATCGGTAAGCAACTTGATTTGTTCCATATGCAGCAAGAAGCGCCGGGTATGGTGTTCTGGCACCACAATGGTTGGTCAATCTTCCGTGATCTGGAAATCTTTATTCGTCAAAAATTGAACGAATACGGTTACCAAGAAGTAAAAGGTCCATTGATGATGGATCGCGTGCTTTGGGAACGTTCAGGTCACTGGGACAAATACGCAGATGCGATGTTCACCACTTCATCAGAAAACCGTGAATACGCGATCAAGCCGATGAACTGTCCGGGTCACATCCAGATTTTCAACCAAGGTTTGAAATCTTACCGTGATCTGCCATTGCGCATGGCTGAGTTTGGTTCCTGTCATCGTAACGAGCCATCAGGTTCACTACACGGTATCATGCGTGTTCGTGGCTTTACTCAAGATGACGCGCATATCTTCTGTACTGAAGATCAAATTCAACAAGAAGTGACTTCGTGCATCAAGATGGTGTATGACACTTACACGACTTTTGGCTTCCAAAATATCGTGGTGAAGTTGTCTACTCGCCCTGAAAAGCGCGTGGGTAGCGATGAAATTTGGGACAAATCAGAACAAGCGCTGATCGATTCTCTGAAGGCAATGGACATTCCATTTGAAATTCAGGAAGGCGAAGGTGCGTTCTATGGTCCGAAAATTGAGTTTACACTCTACGACTGTTTAGATCGTGCGTGGCAATGTGGTACAGTGCAGCTCGATTTCAACTTGCCTACACGTTTAGGTGCCACTTACGTTGGTGAAAGCAATGAACGCTTAATTCCGGTGATGATCCACCGTGCGATTTTGGGTTCACTTGAACGCTTTATCGGTATTCTGATTGAAGAATATGCAGGATTCTTCCCAACTTGGTTGGCGCCAGAGCAGGCTGTTGTTGTAAATATCACGGATAAACAAGCCGACTATGCTCATGCAGTCGCTCAAAAGCTACAAAAATGTAGCATTCGAGCAAAAGCAGACTTGAGAAATGAGAAAATAGGCTTTAAAATCCGCGAACACACTTTGAAGCGTGTTCCGTACATGTTGGTTTGTGGCGACCAAGAGATGGAAGCTGGCGAAATCGCAGTACGTACACGTAAAGGTAAAGATCTTGGTAAATTTAAATTGGATGATTTTATTGCACATATCCAAGCTGAGATTGCAAGCCGTAAGCTTAATCTGGAGGAATAAACTATTAAAGGCGGAAGACGTGGCCAAGTTCCGGTCAAGCAAAACCAGCACCGTTTAAACGGTGAAATTCGTGGCGTTCGTGAAGTTCGTTTAACTGGCGCAGACGGTGAGTCTGTAGGTATCGTTTCGATCCAAGAAGCACTGGCTACAGCAGAAGAATCTGGTTTGGATCTCGTTGAGATCAGCCCTAACGCCGAGCCACCAGTCTGTCGTGTGATGGACTATGGCAAGTTCCTCTTTGAGAAGAGCAAGGCTACAAAAGAGCAGAAGAAGAAGCAAAAGCAGATCCAGATTAAGGAACTCAAATTCCGTCCTGGGACTGATGTGGGAGATTATCAGGTAAAACTACGCAACCTGATCCGTTTCCTAGAAGAAGGCAACAAAGTGAAAGTAACTATTCGCTTCCGTGGCCGAGAGATGGCTCACCAAGACATCGGTGTAGACGTTTTGAATCGACTGAAAGAGGACACTGACGAATTCGCTGTGGTTGAGTCTTTCCCGACCAAAATTGAAGCACGCCAGATGATCATGGTGTTAGCCCCTAAAAAGAAGTAATTAACGGCATTACAAGTAATGAACCTAGCCGTTGAAAGGCGGCTGGGTTTTATTCGCCTTAATTACACTGTTATTTAACTACTACAATGCGGAGTTATTCATCATGCCTAAGATGAAAAACAACAAAGGTGCTGCTAAGCGTTTCAAGAAAACTGCTGGTGGTATTAAGTACAAGCACGCTACAAAACGTCACATTCTGACTAAGCGTACTACTAAGAACAAGCGTCAGCTGCGTCCAAACGCCATTCTGCCTAAGTGCGAACTGGCTGCTGTAGCACGTATGCTTCCATACGCTTAATTCTTTTTAGTTTAATATTCGTTTAGTTTAGGAGAGACATAATGCCTCGCGTAAAACGTGGTGTACAAGCTCGTGCACGTCATAAGAAAGTTTTAAAACAAGCTAAAGGTTACTACGGTGCACGTTCACGTGTTTATCGTGTAGCGTTCCAAGCAGTTATTAAAGCTGGTCAATACGCTTACCGTGACCGTCGCGCTAAGAAACGTCAATTCCGTCAACTGTGGATTGCACGTATCAACGCAGCGGCTCGTCAAAATGGTCTATCTTACAGCCGTTTCATCAACGGTCTGAAGAAAGCATCTATCGAGATCGATCGTAAGATCCTTGCTGATATCGCAGTATTCGACAAAGCAGCATTCGCTGTTCTGGTTGAAAAGGCGAAAGGCGCTCTGTAATAGCGTGTTATTAAGAAAGGGGAGCATTTATGCTCCCTTTTTTCTATCTGTGAAATCTCATGATTTCGCAAAGAACCCATGCTAAAGACGGGATAATGGGCTTAAAACACCGCTTGCACCTCTATCAAGAACATGAGTGTAAATCTGTGTCGTTTTTACATCGGTATGTCCTAGTTGCTCTTGTACGGTACGTATATCAGCCCCCACTTCAAGCAAATGGGTTGCAAATGAATGTCTGAGAGTGTGGCAAGTCACGGTCTTTTCAATCCCCGCTTCTTGAGCCGATCTTCTCACCGCTTTTTGTAGTACTGTTTCATTCATATGATGGCGGCGCATCACATCGGATTCCGGATCTAGAGATAACTGAAAAGACGGAAAAAGATAGTGCCAACGAAACTCATAAGGTGCATTTGGATACTTTTCTTTTAAGGCTGTGGGCAGCCAAACCCCGCCGTAGTTTTTTTGGTGCAAGTCTCGATCGTAATAGCGTTTTGCTAGCGCAATTTGCTCTTTAAGATGCGGATAGAGTTCTTTTGCTAACGTGACTGTGCGATTTTTACCCCCCTTACCTTGCCAGATTCTGATTGCACCATAATCAAAATCGATATCTTGGACTCTCAAGCGCATACACTCCATCAACCTTAACCCCGAACCGTAGAGTAACTTGATGGGAAGTTGATGCTTAGGATCGACAATTTCAAGTAAACGTCGAATCTCATCTCTAGTCAGTACAACCGGTAACTTTCGTTCTAGTTGCGAGCGTTGAAAGCGGATCTCAAGAGAAAGGGGTGTTTTTAGAATTTCTTTGTATAGAAAACTGAGTGAGTTCAAGGCTAGTGATTGAGTCTTTGTGGCCACTTTACCTTGCACGGCTAAGTAGGTTAAAAATTCTTCGACCTCTTTATCTCCCATTAAGCTAGGGTGCTTTTTATTATGAAAATGGATGTAACGAGTGATCCAATGGAGGTAAGCTTCTATGGTTTTTTTGGCATAGTATCGAGTTTGCATAAATTCGCGAACACTTAACAAAAACTGGGATTTCATATAGTTCTCACTGAATATTTAACTGGTTATTTATACAGTATTTGTTGGTTGTTTTTATGTCAAGAGGCTATACAGACATCAGCAATCTATAAGCTGAGATTTTTGAATGGTGTGATGCTCAACATACTGATTTAGAAGGATGCTATGGTAGTATGCACCCAGTGGTCTATTAATTAGATAGCGGTAGCCTACCAGCTGGAAAGGTAAGAAGCTGTCTAGAAAGCGTTATGCTTAATCAAGTAAAATCAGTGGTTTATGGTTTTCTTTGTTCCTTCGGCTTTTCAGTTTAGTGTTTGTCGGCAAGTTGGCTTTTTTGAGCGCTGTTTTTCGGACATCAATTCTTTGGCGCTGGAAATTCAGGTAATTGCCTCAATCAATTT
>NZ_WPDC01000072.1:0-16404 GCF_035615595.1 Vibrio sp. R-1
CACCTAAATTTGCGTGCAGGTCACGCCAGAAAATTCGCGCACCACTGCCCACTCGGATTTTGAGAAACCCCGCTTTACGCGCGTTATCAAGCGGCAACCATAAGTAGATACCACTCACCAGTAAAATCATCCCCAAGCTCGCCGCGACTTCAATCAGATAATCGCCCCAATCGCCAATCAATAAGGTGCCGTGAATGCTGTTCGCCCATTCATACCAGCTTTCGCTGCGATCAATAGTGCCCAGAACCACAGCGCTATACGGGTTAACCGTGACAAATTGGGTTGAACCATCGCTAAACAGTACAGAAAAACGGTTGGCTAAATCCGGCTGGGGCGCAGGAATAAACTGGGTAACTTGCGCTTCTGGATACGCCTTTTGTACTGCCGCAAGCTGCTGAGAAACAGGCATGACCTGCGCTTGTGGTGTAACGTTTAATAGATCGGCGTAGCGAGCTTGTTCAATTTCATCATCAAACAACATGACTAAGCCCGTCAGCGCCAACATCAACATAAAAGGCACCACAAACAGGCCGGCATAAAAATGCCAACGCCAAGTGAGAAAATAGAGGGTTTTACGACGAGCAGCCGCCGTCGGTTGAGGTGTAGTAACGGTACTCAACGTATTTCTTCCTTTTTTAAACGCAAACTATCCCTTCGGTCGAGAAACCAAATGGGATATGAGCGTATGACTTTACTAAATAGATTTATTGTTATTGGGGAGTGAATTCAGTTAAGCCAAAGGCGGAGCACGCGGGACAGCACTTTCAAAACGGACACTTAGAGCCAAAAAAGTGTAACCATCTACTTGCGCCGTCGTTTGTCGAATTGGAAGTCGTGTGGTTGGAAGTTCGGTGTGATGAAAGTTGGAGAAATGGGCAAACGGACACGGTTTACTGTGCTGAGTTTGCGGTTTGCCATCTTCAATTCTAACCAGTTCAAAACCATTGATGGTACAGAGTGTTGCCCAAACACCCGCCGCATTGCCGTGTGCATTGAGCACAGGCATGAGCGAAACCAGCAGCCAACTAAGCAGGCTGAGTTTCAGCATCAAGCGGTGAAAGGTACGTTGCGGGTTCATAACAACACTCTTTATGGATTGCTCACTACTATAACCATTAGTGATAACCATAACAGTGTGTTACACCCAAGTTTTAACAAAAAGATGAGGGTTGTTTACATCTAACAAGCGTTCCTTCCCACTTAAGTCGCTCTCAAGCAGGAAGGGAAAGGCAGACTAACCAAACAACCGCTTCCAAATACTTGGATTGCGTTTGTCATGGTATTCAATTCGCAGATCATCAACGGTTTTTAGGCTAGCTTTTGCTGCCTCGAGTTCACCGGCTTGCAAATGAGCGTCTATTTTATCCAAAGTCACCGCGAGCTTTTGGAAGCCTTCTTGGTAAGTGGCTTCTTTTTCAACAGGATAAACACCTCGTTTGGCTTGTTCAACCAAGCTTTCGAGGGTAGAAATCGGTGCTTGCATCGCTTCAACGGTTGGCGCTTCTGCGGCCTGTTTAAAGGCGAGCTTCATGTCTTGCATGATTGATTTGAGATCTTGTCCCGCGGCAAAAACCGGAGTGGCGAGCAATGCTGCCGCTAGAATCAGTGATTTTTTCATTTTTCTACTCACTTTTGAAGGGAGTGGAATTGTACGCCATTCTGCCTGCAAAAGTGAGCTGAGTTTTGTTGCAAAATTAAAGTAGACCAGCAAACTCTTCAATCGGCTGGCGACCACGTAACTCAAGAAAGTCGAGAAACTGACGCGCGGTATGAGTGATCACACGTTGCGGGTTAATGCCCACTTCATCAATCAGTTGACTGGCTAGCGATAAACCGCCTATGTCCAGACAAAAATGGGCATCACTGCCAGTGGTGATGTAGGCATCGAGCGATTTCGCGACACGAGCAATCTCGTAACAACGATCAATACTGCCCACTCGGCTATGGCCTTTTAAGGTACTGTTGTTGATTTCAATCGCGACATTGTGCGTTTTGGCACAGGCAATCACCTGCTCGAAATCAAAATCAAAGTGCGGGTTCCCCAGATGCCCTAGCGCATCCACTCGGCCGCCTTTGATGGTTTCGATCAGGGCTTGGGTGTGCGCTGCTTTATCGGCGGGATGAAATACTGGTTCGTGGAAACTACCCATCACCCAATCCAAGTTGTGATCCACGCTCGGGTGCAAATCAATCTCACCTTGCGTATTGAGGATGTTAGCCTCCACACCACGAATTACGCCCACGCCCTCCAGAAAACGGGGCAAAATGCGCTGGTTAGAGAAAAACCAGTAATGCGGTGCTCCGGGCATAGACTCAGCGTGATCAGTGGTACAAAACAGCGTCAAGCCATTTTGCTTGGCCGCACGCGCATTCTCAATCAGGGTGCTGTAAGCGTGGCCACTGGCGTAAGTGTGAGTGTGAGTATCTACAGCTAATTTCATTTCAACAGTCCTTCCAAACGCATTGCCGGCCAGTGTAGCAGCCTCCCCTTAGGGTTGCTATGTTCAATCGTGCACTTCATGGCCTTGCACAACAGACATAACACGCCGCAAAGAGAGGCTCAGTTTGCGACACCAAGCCAAACAAACAGATTTAATCGCGTGATTTTTTGCAACCTAGCCAAGATGAACAATACTTATCTGTGTTATTTGGCTTAGGTAACATTATGAAAAAGCGTCGTTATTCCCTATCTATCCATATCAGCAGTCTGTTTTTTATTCTGATCTTGTTCATCGGCAGTGTGCTGATTGCGATCAGTTATTACAGCTCTCAACAGCTTCTGGCGGGTAGTGCGAGAACCTTAGCACACGAGAACAGCAAAAAGCTCGAAACCGTGTTTACCCAAAATGTGGCTCCTATCCTGACCAGTCTCGATTTTCTTGCCACTAGCCGTTTTATTGAGCACACCGAACCGCCACTACAAGATCAACGTTGGTTAACCTCAGTATTACGCGCATTTGAGCAATCTTCGAACTTAAATTCGCTCTATTTTGCCAATGAGACAGGGCAGTTTTTTATGTTCCGCCCCTTACTTAGCCGTGCAGATCGAGTGATGTTTGCGGCACCAGATGACGCTGTACTATGGATGAACTACAGCCATATCGATGGCACCAACGACATCTACTTTCTCAATCAAGAGATGAAATTAGTCGGGCAATACAAAGAGGTCGCCCATTTTTTTGATCCGAGAGTACGCCCTTGGTATCTGAATGCCGCCAATGATGGGGTGATCCGCATTACCGAGCCCTACCTATTTTTCACTCTCCAAACCTATGGGTTAACCTTGTCACGCCGCTCATTCAGTGGCAAACAAGTCGTGGGGGCCGATTTAACGTTGAAAGCCCTTTCCAGTGAACTGAGTAAACTTGGCTTCTCCGATCATTCACAACTGATCTTGCTGGATCAGCAGCTACGCCCCCTAGCAGAGCACAATTCAGGGCTCAATCTTCGCTCCGATCCAGAACAGATTAAGCAATCGCTCCTAAATACTGACACACCGTTTGCTTCTGTCATGAGCCGCATTACTAGCCAAGCGCAATACGATACCCCCCACAGTCAAGGTCAAGATTGGGTCACTACCCTAACGCCAGTCAAACTCAACCAGCAGTTGCATCTGTTTTTAGCGCAAGCAACACCGAAAGATGAGCTGCTGGCGGATCTTATCACCTTACGTAATCGTCAAATCACCAGTGCGATTGTGTTGCTTCTGTTCTGCTTCCCTGTCGTCATTTGGGTGGCGAAACGGCTCTCCAGTCCATTACACAATCTCATCCAACTGACTGATAACATCGCGCGTTTTAACTTCAAAAAAACGCGCTACCCACAAACCATGATTACTGAAGCGGCGAACTTAAGCCAATCCATCCAATTAATGGAACATGCGTTACACGACCTGCTTCGCTTACTGCGCGAAACCACTAACAATCAAGATTTCGCTCAACTGGCAAGAACCATAGCTCACCAGAGTTATGCCATCACCAAAGCCGAAACCATACTGCTGTATGTGTATGATCAAGAAAATAATCAATTCTCTGTTGCCGCCAATCACGCCATCATACCGTTCAAAATCGATATTAATCAGCTACTCAGCAGCAGTGCATGGCTGTTAGCCGAGCTGCGCAAAGGGGAAACCATCCACCTCAATCGTAAAGATAATATTCTGCGCACGTATCTCGATCAGCTTTACAACTCAGACTTATACTTCTTCCCGCTACTGAACCGCGAGCGTCAATTAGTCGGGATTGTCTGTTTGGGCTATGAACGCACCATAGAAAACGTTCAAGCCGATAAACACGCATTTTTGCGTGAACTGCTCAGTTTTGCTGAAATTGCCAAAGACAACATCGATAAAATTCAGCAACAAAAAGAGATGCTGAAGGCGTTCGTCGAACTGATTGCATCGGCGATTGATACCAAATCGCCCTATACCGGAGGCCATTGTCAACGC
The DNA here is from genome assembly GCF_035615595.1 of Vibrio sp. R-1. Classification (NCBI taxonomy): domain Bacteria; kingdom Pseudomonadati; phylum Pseudomonadota; class Gammaproteobacteria; order Vibrionales; family Vibrionaceae; genus Vibrio; species Vibrio sp. R-1. The sequence goes on from NZ_WPDC01000072.1 coordinate 4,448, forward strand.
GTTCCTGAATTAACCCGTTTATTAGCCGAAGCCGCGGCCAAAGATAAACGCTATTTCGCTGAATTCACGATGAGTTCCGAACAGTGGGAAGAGTTAACCCTCGCGGCTTGGTTGCATGACTGTGGCAAAGTCACCACGCCAGAATTCGTGGTTGACAAAGCCACTAAGCTGGAAACGATTTACGACCGGATCCACGAGGTGCGCATGCGCTTTGAACTCTTAAAAATGCAAGCGGAGCGTGATTACTGGCAAAGCTGCGCTCAAGGGGGGGATCCAAAACAGGCAGAGCAGGCGTTGAAGGCGCTGCATCAACAATTGGACGACGAGTTTGCTTTTGTGGCTCAGTGTAACCTTGGCAGCGAAGGGATGAGTGATGAGGATATCAAACGACTGGAGCAGATCGCTCAGCGCCAATGGCAGCGGACTTTAGATGATCAAATCGGCATCTCTTGGGTTGAGAAAAGCCGCGCCGCAGCCCCAGCTCCATTGCCGGTCTGGGAACCGTTGCTGGCCGATAAGTCTGTCCACCAAATTCCTTGGCCACAAGGCAAAACCCCACAAGAAACATGGCAAGAAGCCTTCTGTCTCACGCCTCCGGCTCTGCAATACAATCGTGGGGAGCTGCATAACCTCAAAGTCAAACGGGGCACCTTAACCGCAGAAGATCGGTTTATGATTAATGATCACATCATACAGACTATCTTGATGCTGCAACGCTTACCCTACCCCAAACATTTACAAGGCGTGCCCGAAATTGCAGGAGGACACCATGAGCGCATGGATGGCAAAGGCTACCCACGAGGAATCGAAGCCTCACAGCTGTCGGTACCTGCACGCATCATGGCGATTGCCGATGTGTTTGAAGCTCTGACGTCTAATGATCGCCCCTACAAGAAGGCCAAGTCCTTACAAGAGTGCATCGCGATCATGACAGATATGGCCACCAGCGGGCACATCGACCCTAAACTCTATCTGCTGTTTTTGCAGCACAACCTTCATCAAACTTACGCAGAGCAATTTCTTTCGGCGGAGCAGTGTCAAAATAGCGTTGTCGATACTCAAGAGCATATTCAAAAAGTGCTGGCGTATTTACGGGAAGATTACTAGAACATCACGGCAGAAAGGCGCATTGACGCCTTTCTCATTTTTCCTTTTAAAAACTGATGGTTAACATTTTCACCTGTCACAATTCAATCGATTGCGTTATCAATAGTTGATGTATGTCAAAGAGTCGTAGACAATACGCCCCCGAGTCGGGGATGAGTTTCGCTAGCACCAGTTCCTCCCCGCCGATTGATTTTTCCTATTAAACCTATAGGCAAGATCGGTTTTTGATTTGTGTATTGCGCTGCTAGGGTTGGCGCATGCTAACAATACCCAAAGGTTTTCCGGTGAATATGGATATTGATTCACTGCAAAATCAAGGGAGTACCTCGTTTCTAAAGGAAAGATGATGGTAATACCTGAAAACAGCAGCATCGTAATTTTCGGTGCTTCGGGAGATTTGACGTACCGTAAGCTTATTCCTGCGTTGTATCACCTCTATGCCAGTCAGCAACTGCCTAAATCGTTTGCGATTTTAGGTGTGAGCCGTACCGAGTACAGTGACGAGTCTTACCGCGAGAAGCTAAAGCGCTCACTGCAAGAGCTGGAAAAAACAGAACCTGCCGCTCTCGAAGCCTTCATGCAGCATGTGCATTATCAAGCGCTGAACACCTCAGAAGTAGCTGATTACCAGCACTTAGCGACTCGCCTTGATACACTGGCTAACGATTATCAGTTTGAGCAGCGTAATACGTTGTTCTATCTCGCGACGCCACCAAGCTTGTATGGCGTGATCCCAGCTTGCCTTGCGGCACATGGCCTCAACGATGAGACTCAAGGTTGGAAGCGTCTAATCATCGAGAAACCTTTTGGTTACGATTTGCAATCTGCGCAAGAGCTGGATGTGGAAATCCACCGCCACTTCAAAGAGCACCAGATTTACCGTATCGACCACTACCTTGGTAAAGAAACCGTGCAAAACCTGCTGGTATTCCGCTTTGCCAACGGCATGTTTGAGCCACTGTGGAACCGTAACTTTATTGATTACGTGGAAATCACAGGCGCAGAATTCTTAGGTGTAGAAGAGCGCGGCGGTTATTACGACGGCTCTGGCGCGGTGCGCGATATGTTCCAAAACCACCTGCTGCAAGTGCTGGCGATGGTCGGCATGGAGCCGCCTGCGGCGATCAACGCCGATTCCATTCGTAACGAAGTGAACAAGGTACTGCAAAGCCTACAACCGCTTTCTGAATCTGATCTGCGCAATAATCTGGTGCTCGGTCAATACACCGAATCCGAAGTGCGTGGACAGTTTTTACCCAGCTACCGTAATGAGCCGGGCGTGGCCGCTGATTCACGCACCGAAACTTACGTTGCGCTGAAAATGTTCATCAATAACTGGCGTTGGAATGGTGTGCCATTCTATGTGCGCAGCGGTAAACGTTTACCAACGCGTGTCACCGAAGTGGTCATTCACTTCAAACGTACACCGCATCCTGTCTTTGGGCAAAATGCGCCAGAGAACAAGCTGATCATCCGTATTCAGCCTGATGAAGGCATTCTGATGAGCTTCGGCTTGAAAGAGCCGGGCGCAGGTTTCAAAGCCAAAGAAGTGTCGATGAATTTCCACTACGCCTCACTGGAGCAGATCAAAATGCTCACCGCTTATGAGCGTCTGCTGCTCGATGCACTCAATGGTGATGCGACACTGTTTGCCCGTACTGATGCGGTAGAAGCTTGTTGGAAGTTTGTGCAGCCGATCCTCGATTTCAAACAAGATCCGCAATCGCTGTATGGCTACGCCTGTGGCACTTGGGGTCCGAAAGAGTCGGATGACTTGCTGCGCCGTGACGGCCGTGAGTGGCGCTTCCCTTGTAAAAACCTCACTAACACGGATTACTGCGAATTATGATCAACCATAAAATTTTCCCAACTGCGGATGCCGTGGTGAAAAGCCTTGCTGACGATATGTTGGCGTACAGCCAGCAAGGTCAGCCAGTACACATTTCCCTGTCTGGCGGCAGCACGCCCAAAATGCTGTTTAAGCTTTTGGCAAGCCAGCCTTACGCGAACGACATTCAGTGGCAAAACCTGCATTTCTGGTGGGGAGATGAGCGCTGTGTGGCACCGGATGATGCCGAAAGCAATTACGGTGAAGCCAATGCGCTGCTGTTTAGCAAAATCAACATGCCTGCGCAGAACATTCACCGCATTCTGGGTGAAAACGAGCCACAAGCTGAAGCAGAACGTTTTGCTCAAGCGATGGCGCATGTGATCCCAACCGAAAACGGCACGCCTGTGTTTGATTGGATCCTACTCGGTGTCGGTGCCGATGGTCATACCGCATCCCTGTTCCCAGGGCAAACCGACTATGCAGACGCGAATCTTTCGGTGGTGGCAAGCCATCCAGAATCTGGGCAATTACGCGTTTCAAAAACCGCGAAAGTGCTGCAAGCCGCAAAACGCATCAGTTATCTCGTTCTTGGCGCCGGTAAAGCCGAGATCGTAGAACAAATTCACACCACTCCAGCCGAGCAACTGCCTTATCCGGCAGCAAAAATTCACTCCACTTCAGGAGTGACCGAGTGGTACTTAGATTCAGACGCCGCAGCAAAGATTGCGTGAAGGAGAGAAATAAATGAAAGGTGATATCGGTGTAATCGGCCTTGCAGTCATGGGCCAAAACCTGATCCTCAACATGAACGACCACGGCTTCAAAGTGGTGGCACACAACCGTACCGCGGCTAAAGTGGACGAGTTCCTAGAAGGCCCAGCCAAAGGCACTAACATTGTTGGCGCTTACACGCTGCAAGAACTGGTTGATAAACTGGCGACACCGCGCAAAGTGATGCTGATGGTACGTGCTGGTCAAGTGGTTGATGACTTCATCGAGCAACTGGTTCCACTGCTCGACAAAGGCGACATCATCATTGATGGTGGTAACACCAACTTCCCTGATACTAACCGCCGTGTCAAAGCGCTGCGTGAAAAAGGCATTCACTTCATCGGTACGGGTGTTTCTGGTGGTGAAGAAGGTGCACGTTTCGGACCTTCGATCATGCCGGGTGGCGCACCTGAAGCATGGGAAGCGGTAAAACCGATTTTCCAAGGCATTTCTGCAAAAACTGACGCTGGTGAGCCTTGCTGTGACTGGGTGGGCAACGATGGTGCCGGTCACTTCGTGAAAATGGTTCACAACGGTATCGAATACGGCGACATGCAGCTTATCACTGAAGCTTACCAGTTCATGAAAGATGGTCTGGGTATGTCGGCCGATGAAATGCAAGCCGTATTTGCTGACTGGAACAAAACTGAGCTAGACAGCTACTTGGTTGAGATCACCGCTGACATCCTTGGCTACAAAGATGAAGATGGTGAAGCGCTGGTTGAGAAGATCCTCGATACTGCTGGCCAAAAAGGCACAGGTAAATGGACGGGCATCAACGCGCTGGACATGGGTATTCCACTGACGCTGATCACGGAATCCGTGTTCTCTCGCTGCCTATCCGCACTGAAAGATCAACGTGTTGAAGCTGAAAAACTGTTTGGTAAAACCAAAACTCAAGTCGAAGGTGACAAACAAGTTTGGGTTGATGCGCTGCGTCAAGCGCTGCTGGCTTCAAAAATCATCTCTTACGCACAAGGCTTTATGCTGATGCGTGAAGCATCGAACGAGAATGGTTGGAACCTGAACTACGGTAACGTGGCTCTGATGTGGCGTGGTGGTTGTATCATCCGCTCTGCGTTCCTAGGCAACATCCGTGATGCGTTTGAAAAGAACCCAGAACTGGCGTTCTTAGGTTCTGATGCGTACTTCAAAGGTATTCTGGACAACTGTCTGGCTGCATGGCGTAAAGTGGCAGCGAAGTCGCTGGAAGTCGGCATCCCAATGCCATGTACGACTTCAGCACTGACCTTCCTTGATGGTTACACTACGGCTCGCCTGCCAGCGAACCTGCTACAAGCACAGCGTGATTACTTTGGTGCGCACACTTATGAGCGTATCGATCGTCCGCGTGGTGAGTTCTTCCACACTAACTGGACGGGTACAGGCGGTAATACTGCGTCTACCACTTACGACGTGTAATGACACCTAGTAGGAAAGCGTCATACTGATAAGGATGAAATTAGGGCTAGCTACTTCTTTCGTATCAGCCTATAATTTCTCCGTTCAGGGAGGATGTCGGTTTTACCGACATCCTCTATTTTTTTCTGCACATTTCGCTTTTAAGAGAATCGACGATGACAATCAACAAGTACTATGTTTTGGTTCCAGAGGCTTTGGAACAATCAACACATCAGGACAGTGACGTTGCATCTGACATGGAAGCTCAGCGCCAACAAATGGTGAAAGAAGCACAAAATCAAGGCGGTTTGTAACTCAAACCACGCCGATAAAAAAGCACCTCAGGGTGCTTTTTTTATGTCCATTTTCCACGATAGACCCAAAGAGCGAGTGGTCACTAGGAAGCGAGTAGATTCATTCCCATGCTCATAAATAGACTAAGTGATTGGAGTGAGCTGACGCCACCGCACGTTCAGGTAGAGACAGTATAGAAAATCAACTAATCCTCGAAACTTCCTATCGATTAGTTCAATTATAGAAACAATCATGTTGCCAAGTCGCTATATATCCAACTCTGTGCTTTGCTTAAACTCACCGCAACAAAACAAACTTCCCAACAACGGAGTCTTAAAATGAACACATTAACCAAACTACTTGCTGCTACCATGACCTTATCTGCTCAAGCCATGGCTGCGACCCCACTGACTTTGGATGTCTACAACGCCGATGGTAACAGCTTCCATGTGAATGCAACCGTGGTGTACGGTGAAACCGAAGCGATGGTAGTGGATACTGGCTTTACCAAAGCAGATGCGCTGCGCATCGGCGCGAAAGTACTGGATTCAGGTAAAACCTTAAAAACGATTTTCATCTCTCAAGCGGATCCAGACTACTACTTTGGCGCAGAAGTGTTAAAGCAGATGTTCCCGCAAGCAGAAGTGATTGCAACCCCGGGTGTAAAAGCGAAAATCGAACAGAAACTGCAAGGTAAGCTGGATTTCTGGGCACCGAAAATGGGCGCCAACGCGCCAGTGAAACCGGTTCTGCCAACGGCATACCAAGGTAAAACACTGGAAATTGATGGCCAAACTATCGAAATTCGTGGTACCGAAGGTGAACTGAAACATCGTCCTTATTTGTGGATCCCTGCCAATGCAGCGATCTTGGGGAATGTGGCTGTGTACGGTAACGTTCATCTATGGATGGCCGATGCACAAACAGACAGTGAGCGCAAAGCTTGGGCTGAACAACTCGATGAGATGGCAGCGCTTAAGCCAAAAGTGGTCATCCCAGGGCATATGACACCGGGAACCGCCATGGACAGCAGTGCGATTAAGTTTTCACAAAAATACCTAGCTGATTTTGCTAAAGCGAAAGCCTCTAGTAAAAATAGTGCACAGCTGATTGAAAAAATGAGCAAAATCTATCCGGATGCAGGCCTACCTATGGCGCTTGATATTGGTGCGAAAGTTCATACTGGTGAAATGAAATGGTAAGGGTTCACTACATTTTTGACCCTATGTGTGGGTGGTGCTTCGGCGCCACCTCACTGATGGAACAACTGGCACAACAATCTCATCTTGAACTGGTACTACACCCCGGTGGCATGATGGACAAAGCACAGATCAGTCCTGATTTTCGTGCGCATATTTTGCAAGCCGACCAACGCATTCAGCGTGAAACAGGAGCAGAGTTTGGCGAGGCGTATTTAGAGCGTGTACGCAGTGGTCAACCACTCATGCTCGATTCGTACTTCACAGCCCAAGCCATCATTGCGGCACGTCTTGCAGGCAAACGTGATTTCGACATGCTGAAAGCCATTCAGCGTGCGCACTACCAGCAAGGTCTGGATGTGACACAAACGGATGTAATGCAACAGTTAGCGCAAGCGATGGGCATTACCCCTGAAACATGGCAAAACGTGATGCCACAAGCTGCAGCAAAAGTACGCAGTGACATTGCTCAAACCCAACGCTTAATGCAACAGCTGGGTTTAGGTGGTTTTCCTTCGTTAGCCATTGAGCAAAATAACGAGTGGTACACCTTAAGTCCTAGCCACTACTATCGCCGCCCACAAGAGTGGCAAGCATGGTTAGAATCACTCAGCGTGACAGCATAAAAAATGACACCCCATAATGGGGTGTCATTTTTTTATTCGATTAATAAATCAGAGACTCTTCCTCGCCAATCCGCCAGCTCATCTCGCCAATGTTGTTGCTGTTTATCTGAGCTATTTTGCAAAATTTGCACAACATAACGCTGACCTAATTCGCGGTTATAACTCAGCTTGGCTTTCAAGATCATCCCGTAATGCTGCTCAGGGTTTAGTAGTAAAGATTCGAGTTGAGCCTGAAATGCTTCTGGTTGTGTTCTTTGTTGCAATAATGTACGCACCTGCTCACGCATCGTCGTTTGAAATCCTATCCAATCGTTGGCGGTGGGTTGAATATTGTTACTCCAAACCTTGACCAACTCTTGCTGAGACTTATTTAAGGGTCCAAGCCAATCTTCTAAGCGATCTGTAATCCGCTCTTGATAAAAATCACGCAACTCACTCTCATCCATCTTAATGAATTTCTTGGCAAATTTGTCATGTCGTTTAATGAAGGCTTGCATAAACTGTTCGGTTTGCTCCTCACTGAGCGTGGCGGCCAGCCGGCTGACATCCGGTAGCAGCTTGATAACCAGACGCTGATAGTAAAATCGCATTTTCTCTTGGTACTGGGCTACCTGCTCAACCGTTACGTCAGGTAAAAAGAGCGCCGAAAGTTCATCCATCATTGCCAAATAACCGGGCAATTCTTGGGCACGATGCCAGCTCTGTAAACTCGGCATCGTTTGTTCAATCAAGGTTTTCTGCTGCGTATTCAGGTCAACAAAATCCTCAGCATAATCAATCACAAACCAATCAAGATTGTGGTAGACCAACTTAGTCGCGCAACCAACCAGAAAGGTACAAAGCAGAAGTACACGAAGCCATTTCAACATAAGAGAAGTCCTTTCTTAATCACTCTGGGTTTTACGCAGTAATTCAAGCGAACGTTCAACACCCCAGTGAGAAACTTAAAAAAAGAATGGCTGAAGCTTTAAGAGAAAGAAAGCTGGTCAAGACCAGCTTTCGGATTTATTTGGAGAGAACCCACAATCTGGCGACATTCTCGGCCAAATCGGCAAGGTTAAAATCGGACTCTTTAAGCGCATCGTCAAGCGACATGGCCCGCGGCACCGCAGCGAAAACCGCATCGATCCCGCACTGGTACACGGCTTGATAGTTATCGCCAGTACAGCCGCACAACGCCAGCACAGGAACGTCAAAGCGTTTGGCAACTTTGGCCACCCCCATTGGGGTTTTGCCATGTACGGTTTGACTGTCGATGCGCCCTTCGCCAGTGATCACTAAATCTGCATCACTGACTTGATGAGCAAGTTGAACCGTCTCCAGCACAATCTCAATACCCGGTCGTAATCTTGCTTGAGTATAGGCCAAAAGCGCCGCGCCCATCCCCCCTGCCGCCCCCGCACCGGCACTCTCTAAAACCATTTTGCCAGTCACTTTTTCCGTGAGTAAACCAAACTGCCGTAAGGCTCCATCCAATAATTGAACATCTTCTGGCGTTGCCCCCTTTTGCGGACCAAATACCGCAGACGCACCTTTATCGCCACATAATGGGTTGTTCACATCACAGGCCACCAAGATATCGCAGTTCTGTAGCCTTGGGTCGAAATCTTGTAAATCGATGTGGGTCAACTCGCGTAAGCCGCCACCAGTCAGTTGGATGGGATCGCCATCGGCATTGGTAAAGCGCGCGCCAAGTGCCGCAAGCATGCCCACGCCGCCATCATTGGTCGCACTACCACCTAGACCAATAATCAGCTTAGTGACACCTTGATCTAACGCGTGTCGGATCAGCTCTCCAGTGCCAAAACTGGTGGTGAGTTTAGGGTCGCGCTGCGCAAGCGGCACATGATGCAGGCCACTGGCCGCAGCCATTTCGATCACCGCAGTTTGGTTATCTCCCAACATTCCATAGAAGGCCTCGACTCGTTTACCTTGTGGCCCCATCACTTTGACTTCAACAAGTCGTCCTTGTGTGGCGTCCACTAACGATTGCACCGTCCCTTCGCCACCGTCCGCAACCGGGATAGCGACAAATTTTGCATCATGCCATACCCGAGCCAACCCAGCTTGAATCGCATCACACACTTGTTTTGCCGTTAAGCTCTCTTTAAAGGAATCTGGGGCGATAACCACTTTCATATCACGCGCTCCTGCCTATTTGTTGCCATTATTCCGTCTCTTTTCCGCATCACCATTTATGTACTCATATCATCATCCAAAAATCCGATACTCAACAAATCTCGATTACAGTTAGTTAAAAGTGTGATGACTTTTGGATACCAGCCCATCACGGTATGTGCATAAAAATAAAAGCTGCCCGCAGGCAGCTTTTATGGGAAAAAATAGAGGTCTTGATTAGGTGCGGATATGAGCTATTGCACTATTAAGATCGTCAACGTTGCGTTGTAAATCCACCACAACAGGACCCAGTTGTTTGATCGCTAAGTTCATTTCACCAGACAGCGTTTTGATGGTACTGAGGTTGCTTGAAATCTCATCACTTACGGTTAATTGCTCCTCAGTCGCAGCAGCAATTGACGTGTTGAGTTTATGGATCTCTTTGGCCGAGCCCTGGATAGCCACCAACGACTCGTTGGCCACGCCCATATTTCCACGGGTTGATTGCATTTTATCAGCGCTTATACGGATTGTTTTGGTCGACATCTCCGCTTTTTCTTGCAGCATAGAGATCATGGTTTCAATCTCGCCCGTCGACTCTTGCGTACGCTGTGCCAAAGAACGGACTTCATCGGCGACCACTGCAAAACCTCGCCCTTGCTCACCCGCACGAGCCGCTTCAATCGCCGCATTCAACGCCAGCAAGTTGGTCTGCTCTGCAATCGCTTTAATCACATCCAGCACGTTACCGACATTATTGGACTCAGTAGCCAGTTGTTGAATGATCTCTGAGGTTTTTTGGAATTCGCCATCTAAATCCGCAAATTCGCGAATCGTTTTCTCAAACACTTGTTTACTGTTGTTGGCTTCTTTTTCAGCACTGCCTGCGTACTCTTCTGCCATATTAGTGCTTTGAGACACACTCGATAGCGCCGATGTCATCTCTTCCATCGCCGTCGCAGCCATATTCAACTCTTGATCTTGCTGGCTCGACATTTTCATATTTTGCTCAGTGATACTACGAATGGTGTCGGAAATTGAGGAAATGGTGTGGTTAACCTGATTAATTTTACTGATGGTTGAGCCATAACTGACCAGCACTTTATTAATCGTACGTCCGATTACTGCAAGCTCATCATCACTCTTTTCATCAACTCTTAAGGTAAGGTCTGAATTGTCATCGGCTCTTTGTAAAACACTCGCCATTCTGTCAATCGGTGCAACAATTTTACGATTGACCACGACATAGCCAATAATCGCAATAATCGTAACCGTAATTAATGAGATATTGCCGATCAGTACGGTACTTTTTACTTGCTCTGCAGCTTGGTTAAACTGTTGTGCCGTTCGTGCTTCAAGCTCTTGGAAGAAGCGGTCAATAGGTGCCATGATCTTAGCTTTTTCACGATGGTACTCTTCACTGTGTAACAGTTGTACCGCCATGTTGACATCCGGCTCGCCTTTTACCGTGTAATTGCCACTCGCATCAGGAAATAAGCCTTTTACTGCATTCATGGCTTTCACTTCCATGTTAACCAAAGCATCGGAGTTATTTTGCGCCTCTTTCAGCAAGGCGAACTCTCTGTCACTAAAACCGAGGTCTTTCATCATTTGCTGTAGCGCGATGGTTTGCCCATCCGGTTTAGGCTTTTGGCCGTACTGCAGAACAAGATCCCAATAAATGGTGTGGTAACTCTCGGGGCGGGACTTTTTGCCGTTGCGGATATCGAGAATATCCATATACATTTTTTCGTACTTTTCATCCCCAGTGACCACATAGGTGCGGCCTAAACGGGTAAGATCGTCGGAGCTTTGACGTAGCTCATCTGCAGCTTGGTAAGATTGATAGCGGATCAACGATAATCTATCGACTTGCTCTTCGAGATTATCCAGTTGGAAGACGGTCGCCATAGTAATCGCCATGCCTACGCCTATCGCTGCAAAAACAAGCTTCATTGTGGTGTTAATTTTCATGAAAGATCCTTCTAGGAAAAACAGGGCATATCTGAACATTTATAATGACGTTCTTGTTGTTACTTTCAGCTTAGAAGATGTTTAACGAACTGGTAGGAGAATCTTGCTTTTTTCTGTGGGTAATCATTGAGAAGTATTTACTTGAAGCTTATTAGGTTACAACTTCAACTAGGCAGGAATGGCCACCTAAAAAATAAAGCGGCTTTGCAGCCGCTTATAAAGATGTCGATTTATGATTAAAGAGCCATGCTTAACCGTTGGAAATCTTGCGGTGACCTTCTTCCAGATGAACAAAGTCCACTAAATCATCGCCAGAAACTTGGTATGCTTGGCCAAAACCTTTCACGAATAACCCCTGCTCTGGCTGTAGACGGAATAACATGAAGTCTTGCAGTTGACTGAGACCATCAATGATTTCGCCAAAGCGCTCACCCATTTGTGCAATCACTTGGCACCACAACTCGCTGTCACGTTCAACCATGCTGGCAACCGCATCAAAGGTCAGACGTTTACGGGCGAAAAGTTGTTTTGCTTCCGTTTCATCTTCAATCATCATGATCGACACTTGCGGATTCACTTCAAGGTTACGGGCATGACGGGCGATGTGCGAAATCAGCACAAAGTAGCCTTCTTGAT
>NZ_WPDC01000073.1:0-16270 GCF_035615595.1 Vibrio sp. R-1
CCTACCTGCACTCCAAGTTGTTTGGGTATAATAGCAACCAGAAGAGAACCACTAAACCTGCTTTGGATAGTGTTTTTTCAATAAGTTATGCATATTTCGCTTACGTTTGTAGGCTTCTGCCAGAGCGGTGATTTCGAGATAAAAATCGGCCAACACGGTGGGATTTTTGGCTAATAAACGCTCGATACGTTGTAGATGGTGAATCGCATTTTGATAACCTTGGTTGCTGGTTTGTTCAATTGAAGCGCGCGCCACGCGAAGGTAGTACTGCAACGAGAGCTGAGGTTGGTTGGCAATAATGTGATCGGCCAACCTGAGTAGTACCTGACTTTCGGTGGCTCGATTGGCCACCCAATCACAGGCTTTTTTCCACGCTTGCTGCTCGATATAAAATTCGACCACATCACTACTGTTGCGGCTGATAAATCCTCGTGCATCAGCGGGTTGATAGCAGGCGATCAAGCTCTGTTCGATACGCGCTAAAAACTCCGCATCTTCAATTTGGTGTGTGGCTTTGAACGCGCTCAGCTTTTGGTAGCTATCAAAAGAGGGATTCTCAGTGAAAAGTCGGTTCGCCAACTGCCACGCTTGAGTCATTTGCCCCAAACTGAGGTAGAGGTTGACCTGCAGTTGCTCGCACTGCTGCTTTTCATAAGGGGTCGCGTGCTTTTTGGCTTTAGCTAACCAGAATTCCGCTTGATGCGGCTCTTGGTGCTCAAGGTAGAGCTGCACTATGTCCAGAAAATCGTCGCAGCGCCACGCGATTTTTTGCTTAATGGCGATGACTTCATGCCAATCCGTTGCCATGGCCAGTAGTGGTGCGGCCCACGTTTTGAGATCCCACGCGTTTTCACGGTTAAGTGGTGTGTTCTCAATGGCTTTGCGACACAAGTGTAAAAATGTTGGGTTGCTGCGCCAAACGATCGCGAAGTCGGTTTCAATAGAGGGATACACATCAAACTCATGGTGGGTCATGCGCTCAAACATCCACTGCGCTTTCTCTTCCTCACTCCACTCCAATCGGTTCAAAATCATCGGCATCTGAACATTGATCAGCGCTTCGACTCCAAAACGTTCACCGTTGGAGTCATCAATCTGCTCTAACACGCTGTTCAAACGAGTGACTGTGTGCTGGATCAGTTTCCACTGCTGATCGGTTGCAAGTTGCATCGCAACAGCAAATACCCAGTCGAGCTGCTCTTCGGCCTGTGCAAAGTAATCGCTCACGTCCCCCCAATCCCAAAGCTGTTTACGAGGGAGCGCTTGGGTAATTTTTTTCTTCAGCTCGTTATAACTGAGGCTCTGATCTTTGGGTTGTTCTTTCGCCAGTAAGGCTTGCCAAACCGACTTATCTCGCTCGAGATAATCAAGTAACATCTCGAGCCTCGCCTCTTCGCTTAATGTGCTTAGATAACGGCGGATCTGCTCACGTTCACCGTCTTCATTCTGTGATTGCTGATCGAGTAAGCAGAGGGCAACAGCCACGGCGTGTTTGCATACCGCTTGATAGTCCGACGCAGGGCAAGTGCAGCGGCTAGAGGAAACTTGACCGCCAGTAAGTTGCACGCGATAAAGTTGAGAGCCTTTCACTTCTGCGTTGACGGTATGCCCAGTGATGGTGAGCTTGCGTACCGAGCCACTTTTCGCGAGTTGTGCACCTTTCAGTAGTGAACTCTGTTCACACTGTTCAAACAGCGCTGAAATATCTAAAAACGAGGAGTGGCTAGGCATGGGCAGTTCCATTTCAAAGTTGTTTGGCTTTCTAGAGTAGAGATAGCTCAAGATGAATTGCACTTTGCCTATCGAATCCCGATGGATCAAGTCACTCTATGCAATTTTTAGCTTTACTGCCCAACACCTGCTTACAATTAACCCACCCCGCCGCCATCAATGGGCTTGAGTCAAACCGCTTCATTCGTATACTGGGCGCTCAATCACTAGGAAGTTGTTTGTATGAAATCCAACCAAAGCTTACTCAGTAATGTTCTGATCAACATTGTTATTCCAGTGGTGATTTTGAGCAAAATGAGCGGTGAAGATAACCTTGGCCCAACGTGGGCATTGATGGCCGCGTTAGCCTTTCCCCTGCTGTTTGGGGTTTACAGCTTTATTCAAGAGCGCAAAGTCAATTTTTACTCGGCGCTCGGCATGATTAGCGTGTTACTCACCGGTGGCATTGGCTTGCTGCAACTCGACCCTGCTTATATAGCCATTAAAGAAGCAGCAATTCCGGGGCTAATTTTTGTGATTCTGGTGGTCAGTAATCTGATTGGTTATCCGCTAGTGCGTAAAATGCTGCTCAATGAAGATATTGTCGATCACGACAAGCTGCACAGCGCGTTAAGCACGCCAGAGAAGAAGGCGGAGTTTGAGCGTCGGGTGAATGTCAGCTCTTATCTGATTGCGTTCTCGTTTTTTGTTTCAGCCGTGCTCAACTATGGCCTCGCGAAGTGGATTGTCAAAAGCCCTGCGGGTACGGAAGCCTTTAACGAAGAGATCGGTAAAATGACGGCGCTGAGCTTTCCGGTGATTTCACTGCCGGTGACGATTTTGATGATGGGCGCGCTGTTCTATCTGTTTAGAAGCCTTTCCAGCATCACAGGCCATAAGATGGAAGATTTTCTGCGTAGCAAGTAATTGCTTCGCTTTAATCCATCAAGATCAACAAAGGGCTCAACTGAGCCCTTTTGTTTTATTGCAAGTCTTACTCGCCTGCGAATCTCGCCATCATGTCGCGTGCGACCGCTTCTGCGACTTTGATGCCGTCAATCCCTGCTGACAAAATGCCGCCCGCATAACCGGCGCCTTCACCGGCTGGGTAGAAGCCTTTGAGGTTGATGCTTTGGAAATCTTTGCCGCGCTTGATGCACACCGGAGATGAAGTACGCGTTTCCACGCCAGTCAGCAAGCCATCTTCAGAAGCAAAGCCTTTGATTTGACGATCAAACTCAGGGATCGCTTCACGAATCGCTTCTACCGCAAAGGCAGGCAGCGCTTTGGAAAGGTCGGTAAGCTTGATGCCCGGAGTGAAAGAAGGCTGTACATCACCCAGTTCACTGGGGTTACGGCCTTTCAGGAAATCACCGATTTTCTGCGCAGGCGCATCGTAAGTTTCACCGCCCAGTTTATAGGCGTTAGCTTCCAGTTCACGTTGCAGACGAATGCCCGCCAGCGGATCGCCTGGGTAATCTTGTTCTGGCGAAATACCGACCACAATTGCGCTGTTGGCGTTACGTTCGGCACGCGAATATTGGCTCATGCCGTTGGTGACAACGCGCCCTTCTTCCGACGTTGCTGCCACCACTGTGCCGCCCGGACACATACAGAAGCTGTACACGGTGCGGCCGTTTTTACAATGGTGTACCAGTTTGTAGTCTGCCGCGCCTAGAATCGGGTGGCCGGCACTGGGTCCAAAGCGCGCTTCATCAATCATGGATTGCTTGTGCTCAATGCGAAAACCGATCGAGAAAGGCTTGGCTTCCATGTACACACCACGCGCATGCAGCATCTCAAAGGTATCACGCGCACTGTGGCCGACCGCGAGCACCACGTAACGAGATTGGATCTCTTCGCCGTTGGAGAGTGTCACGCCGGTGATTTGACCATCTTGCATGTGGATATCGTCAACGCGGGTGCTAAAACGAATTTCGCCACCCAGTTCGATGATTTTCGCGCGCATTTTTTCAATCATGGTCACCAGTTTAAAGGTACCGATGTGCGGCTTACTCACATACAAAATTTCTTCTGGCGCGCCCGCTTCGACAAACTCGGTGATCACTTTGCGTCCGTAAAAGTTAGGGTCTTTGACTTGGCTGTACAACTTACCATCGGAAAACGTACCTGCACCACCTTCACCAAACTGTACGTTCGATTCGGTATTCAGAGTACGCTTACGCCAAAAGCCGAAGGTATCTTTGGTACGCTCACGCACCTCTTTGCCGCGCTCAACGATGATCGGGTTAAAACCCATTTGCGCCAGCACTAAACCAGCAAACAAGCCACAAGGGCCAAAACCAATCACCAGTGGACGCTCAGGTAGGTTCTCAGGTGCTTTGGCGACAAATTTGTAGGACATATCCGGCGTTGGGCGCACGTGCTGATCTTTGCTGAACTTGGCGAGCAGTTTTTCTGGGTTCGCCACTTCCACATCAACGGTGTAAATCAGTTGGATATCGCTTTTTTTACGAGCATCGTAGCCACGTCTAAACAGAGTGAAAGAGAGGACTTGCTGAGCAGGAATTTTCAACTTGGCAGCAATGGCATCAAGCAGCGCGCCTTCCTCATGGTTGAGGGGCAGCTTAAGTTCAGTTAAACGTATCATGGGATGTCTCGTGGGTCATGGGTGTCTTAGCCTCACCACTGGCGTGGCGGCTCACAATGGCGCGCATTTTACGAGAATTCGCCTCCACTGTCATATTAAAAGCTTTGTCTTAAGATTCGAGCAGGAAACGCCCACCATCGAAACGGCGTGGGTTGAATTTTAGCGGCGGCGCAGTATCATCCCCGTTCTTGATTTTTGCGTACACTTTAGGTGTGCGAAACGGCTAACTAGATAGAGCGAATTGTCATGGCTTTTGTCGTCACCGATAACTGTATCCAATGTAAATACACCGACTGTGTGGCGGTATGCCCCGCGGATGCGTTCCATGAAGGGCCGAACTTTATGGTGATCAACCCGATTGAGTGCATCGACTGTGGGCTGTGTGTGCCGGAATGTACCGCGCAAGCCATTTTTCAGGAAGACGAATTGGTGGGTGACCAACGGATTTTTATCGAACTCAACGCTGAGTTGGCGGAGCATTGGCCAAATCTGACTGAAGTGAAGCCGGCGATGGAAGACGCCGCAAAGTGGGATGGCGTGCCGAACAAACTGGATATGCTGGAGAAGTAAAACCCAGCCGCGATACTGAGCGTGCAGTGCCTTAGGACAAAAAGCCTTGGGATAAGAAGCCTAGAGATGAAAAAAGCGTCGGACAGTCCGACGCTTTTTGGTTTTAGGTATGTTCGTTTTCGGTAAATTCGTTTTAGGTAAATGGATTAACTATGCTGACGGCGGATATTATCGAGAATGATCCCCGTTGCCATCGCGACATTGAGTGACTCTGCGCCGCCAAAAGCCGGTATGGTGATCTTATCCGTCACATACTGCGCCGCTTGCTCACGGATACCGTGAGATTCACTGCCCATCAGCAAAATGCCTTCCGCTTGAAAAGCAGTTTGATGCACGCTCACCCCTTCCAAAAATGCACCGTACACTGGCAAATTCGCCTTGGCTAAGTAGTCAGGTAAATCCACTTGGCTGACTTGTACGCGGCCAAAGCTGCCCATCGTTGCACTGATGGTTTTCGGGTTATACGGGTCGGCGCAATCTTGGCTGGCGATGATGTGCGAAATACCATACCAATCCGCGACACGAATAATGGTGCCCAAGTTACCGGGGTCGGAAACGCCATCCAACGCAATCATCAACCCTTGTGCTTTCGGCACCTCGATGTGTGGGATCGCCACCACCGCAATCGCGGCGTTGTTGCTCACCAAGGTGCTGACTTTGGTTAAATCATCCAAGGTCGCTTCAATACATTCGAAACCCGCTAAGGCTTGTGCGTGCTCGGCGAGAAACTCGGCGGTCGCAAAAATGTGTTGTACTTTCAGCGTGCTGTTGGTCAGCTCTAGGACGTTTTTCTCGCCCTGAACCAGAAATAAGCCGTGCGCTTTGCGCTGTTTCTTCTGCCCTAAAGCGCGAATCAATTTGAGTTGGGTTTTCGAAATCATGGTGCTGTCCGAGATAAATTCCGGCGAATTATAGTGCAAAGCCCCTACGAGCTAAAGGGGCGCGTAGGGGAAGCCATCAAACCAACACAATGGCAGCTTTCGATTGCCAAGCGCGCTAGGCTTGAGCAAACTCGCCTAATGCTTGTAATGCCTGCTGCGCTTTCTCTTTTTGCACGAAAATATGGTCGTGGTAATAACCTGCAATCACATTGGCGCTAATGCCATGCTCAGCAAGCTTAGTGGCAAACGCGGCGGTTAACCCGACGGCTTCTAAACTGGAATGCACGGTTAAGGTGATCAAACTAAACAACGCGCTGCTCTCCAGCCCTGCTTGCTGCGCCTTTTCAGCTTCCAACACTAACGTCAGCCCTTCTGGCTCACGAAAAGTGGCGATAGGCTCTAAAGATAAATAGTCACTCAGTGCCCCATCGACTGTGCAGAACACGTAATCGCCCGCCATCAGCTCTGGCGACATGGATTGCAACAACAGTTCTAAGTTTTTGATTCCTGACATTTTTCTTCACTTACTCTCTAGGTCTTTTGCTTGGCAGGCAGGATAGAAAAGCTCGCATCATAAGTATATGGAATATTTTTAATCCGTAATCAGTTCTACTAATAATTCTGGCATTAAGCCCTGTTATACCGAAACTACTTGGAGTTGCAGGTAGACGGTAAGTAAGTTCATCCCCATGAGCATAGATAAACGATGTGATTGGGGTGAACGAACGTAGCCAACACCATTGCAGCTTCAAGTAGGAAGGGGATATACAGACAATCATAACTGCGTGATTTAAGAAAAATGCAATAAAAAGCCCTGCTGTCGAGGCAGGGCAGTATGACAAATAAAATAACAGGTAAGCTTAGTGACGCACTTTAAATAACTGCACCAATTCGTAAATAAGCCAAGTGGCGGCCAATAAATCGGCGCTGCCGCCGGGGCTTAAGTGTTTTTCAATAAGCACGCTATCGAGCGCGGTAAGAGCTTGTTCGATTTCTTGATATAAAAAGCCACCTTTGGCGAGCAGTTGCTGCGCTTGTTCTTGCACAAAATGCAGCCCTGCTAATCCACCCCGTGAAACAAGATTGCTGTCGTTATTGTTGGCCATCAACACCAATAAGGTATGCCACAAGGCTTGCTCGGTGCTGGCTCCTTTGGTTAAACAGGCTTGGTAGGCTGGCAGCGCATGTTGCATCACCATCGCAAGGCCTGAAGCAGCTTCACCGCGTGCGCCAGTCAAACCATACTGGCGATAAATGCGCTCGCCTGCGGTTTCAGGTTCACAATCACGCTTGGCTTTTAGCTCATCGATAACCAAAAACTGGCACGCTTGGCGAATGGTTTCACCTATATGCTGCGCATCGATTTTGAGTTGATTGGCTTTAAGCCACCCCACCGAGCCGCAAATAAGCCCCAAGATGAAAATCATCCCTTTGTGGGTATTCACCCCTTGTGTGGCCGCAAACATGGCTTGCTCAGCTTCTATGCCTATCGGGCGTAAGGCGCTCAGTAGCTGAGCTGCCGGATTTCCCGCACTCTCCCAACCAGCACTGACAAAAGAGTGCAGATAAGGCGCGATCGCCTCGGCGCTGGCGATAAAAGTGTTGAGATCCATATCGCGATGCGCGCCATTATTGGCGGTATCCACCAAACCCGGTTTAGGGGTGAGATGCACTTCCAACATCATGGCATGGTAGGCCAGATGCCCCACTAAGCGGGGCAAGCTGAAGGTCCTTGAACCTGAAGAGGAAGACGCTTGGCTAGGCAGTTCAAGCAGCAGATCAAGCGCAGCAGGAATAGTCATGCGTCATCTCCTCAATTTTTGCCAGCAAAGCTTCGACACTGTGCCGCCGTGAGCGAGCACAGATCACCGCATCGCGTTCACACAGCAGGCAGCGCCGTCTTGGCAACTGCGCACCTTGGCGCGAAATAATATGTCCATCGACATCAATTACATCCAGATCCATCAGTCGCCCCAGCGGGTGCTCGCGTTCAATCTTCATCATGGCTTTTTTCAACATGCTGGCCGATGGAGCCTGAATCACCACAAAGGCTTCCGGCCCGGTTTTCTCCACCAGCAATTGACAAGCCACTTGCCGCCAACCCGTTTGCTGACACAGTTCTTGAATGGCACGCATACCTGCATCCATCACGGTTTGGCTGGCAGCGTTGAGCTTAACCGCGCCCGGCATATTAACCGTGAAAGAAACCAGAGGCAGTGAATGGCGTTTTAGCCACTCACCTTGTTGCCGAACCCGCACTTCTTTACGCAGAAGGAGCTGGTCCAGACTGACTGAAAGATCCGGATGGTGACTCATAGGCTTTTTACCTGCTTGATAACATCAATGATCGAACCGTCACGGTAGTGAACAAAGGCAACGGTTTTGTCTTCAAATTGCAACGGCTGGGGTTTGCCCGTCAGCAACTCGGCACGCTGTTGCAACGCTTCAATCTCGACAACGGGCAGTTGCGCCTCGATGAAACGTGCTTTCAGTTCGGGACGATTCGGGTTTACCGCGATACCTTGATCCGTCACCAACACATCAATGGTGGATCCTGGGGTAATGACGTTAGTGACCTTCTCGACAACGGTCGGAATGCGGCCACGCACCAAAGGCGCCACAATAATCGATAAGTTTGCCGCAGCCGCCGTGTCGCAGTGGCCGCCGGATGCGCCGCGAATTACCCCATCAGAGCCAGTGATCACGTTAACGTTAAACTGGGTATCAATCTCCAGCGCACTCAAGATAACCACATCCAGCCTATCCACCGCCGCCCCTTTCGAGCTTGGGTTGGCGTATTCGTTAGCAGAGATTTCGAGATGATGCGGATTGCGCGCTAACGAGCCCGCCGCCACCGAATCGAAACACTGCACATCGAGCAAGTAATCAATCAGCCCCTGCTCATGCATGTCGACCATGGTTGCGGTGATACCACCAAGGGCGAAAGAAGCGCGAATGTCTTGGCGCAGCATCTTCTCTTTCAAAAAGCGCGCAACCGCGAGCGATGCACCGCCCGAACCAGTCTGCATTGAAAAACCATCATAGAAATAGCCAGAATGCTCAATGACTTCCGCAGCGCGTTTGGCAATCAACAGCTCGCGTGGGTTGGTGGTCATGCGCGTGGCATCCCCACCAATTTTGCTTGGGTCGCCCACTTCGGCTACTTGCACCACCGCATCAACACGATCTTGAGTAATCGATGCTGGGAAATTCGGGAAACCGACGATCGCTTCGGTCAGCATCACCACTTTTTCAGCGTGCTCGGCATCAACTTTGGCATAGCCGAGTGAGCCGCAATTAGATTTGCCTTTAAAACCGTTAGCGTTGCCAAATTCATCGCAACAAGGCACACCAATAAATGCCATGTCGATGTACAGCTCACCGCTTTGGATCAAATGCACACGACCACCGTGCGAGTGAATATGTACTGGCTCATCAAGCAGGCCGTTAGAAATGCTGTCGGCCAGCGCTCCGCGGATCCCTGAGGTGTAAATCTTGCTCACCACGCCGTTTTTGATGTGTTCAATCAAAGGCGAATGACAAGAGGTCAGCGAGCTTGAGGCGAGCGTGAGGTTTTTAATGCCCAATTCAGCAATCACCTCCATCACCAGATTGACGGTTTTATCGCCGCCACGAAATGCATGGTGGAAAGAGATGGTCATGCCATCTTTTAAGCCAAGATCGACAATCGCTTCGCGGATCGAACTTTTCACTTTGCGACTTTTTTTGGCTGACTCATCCAGCAGATGCGGCGTAATCGCGTGCGCTTGGGTGTAAGGCGTCAACGCGTAGCGTTCCAATTCCAGCACAGACAGAGGGTTATTTAATGTATTGATACTCATGAGATGACCTTTAGTGTTTGATGCCGGATTCAGCACGTTGCAGTGTCCAACGTGCGCGTTCGATGATGGGACCATCGACCATTTTGCCGTTAAGGGAAACCACGCCCAGCCCTTTCGCCGCGGCTTCTTCGGCGGCTTCGATGACTGCGATGGCGTGATCGACCTCTTTTTGGGTTGGAGCAAACACGTTGTGCAGCAGGTCAATCTGGCGCGGGTTAATCAGTGACTTGCCATCAAAGCCAAGCTGCTTGATGTGCTCCGCTTCACGCAAAAATCCCTCTTCGTTATTGGCATCGGAATACACGGTATCAAACGCCATGATCCCGGCAGCACGCGCCGCTTGCAGAATGGAGCAGCGCGCAAACAGCAGCTCAATGCCTTCCGCTGAACGCTGCGTGCGTAGATCGCGCACATAGTCTTCCGCGCCGAGCGCAATCCCAATCAGGCGGCGTGAGCTAAAGGCAATCTCAACCGCATTGTTGATGCCTTGCGCACTTTCAATCGCGGCCAACATACGCGTGCTGCCCACTTCTCGCCCGCATTCACGCTCGATCTGCTCGATGACTTTTTCCATCTCAATTACATCGTTGGCGTTATCGGTTTTCGGCAGACGCACCACTTTGGCTCCGCCGCGCACCACGGCATTAAGGTCTTTGATGCCGAATTCAGAATCGAGCGGATTGACCCGTACCACGGTTTCCATCTCTTGATACATAGGGTGCTGCAGCGCATGGAACACCAACATCCGCGCGGTGTCTTTTTCACGCAGCGCGACCGAGTCTTCCAGATCGAACATGATCGAATCCGGTTGATAGATAAAGGTATTGCTGAGCATGGCGGCATTCGCGCCCGGCACAAATAACATACTGCGACGAAGTTTGGTCATGATAGTTGGCTCCACTCAATGTTCTGAACATCACAAGCGCGCATCACCGCCGCCTGTACGCGCGCGCGGATCACACAATCCAGCGCACCTTTGTCTTCGATGGTGACCAGCGCATCGCGCACTTGCATCGCATCGAGGGTGTGCAGCACAACCTGACGAATCGCATGACCAAATTGCTGCTCGACGGTACTGTCTAACACCAGTTCAATACCGCCATCGTTATTGGGTTCAATCCGAACCTGAAGATCACTGGATTCCAGTGTTCCCGCAAAGGCGGGATGGGCAATTTTCATGGGTACAACCTTGTTAATGAGTTATTGGATAAAACAGTGTCAGCACCGCGCTCATACCGCTAACCGTTGCGGTGCGGTCTGTAGCGAATGTTCCGCATAGTGCTGGCAAAGGTAGGAATAGGTCGTTTTCGGCACGAGATCGGCAATCGCGGCAACGCCAAATTGTTTGAGCAAGTAACGCACGCGCGATGCTGAAATCGGCTGCGAGGCTTGCTGACTGCGCTCAATTTCAACGACTTGGATCGGCGCACTGGCATCGTGCGCTTCTTCTAGCCAGCGGCGCATGGCTTGGTTGTAGTGACGCGTCACCGTACAAATCGGCTCACTGCCGACAAAGCGGTGCGTAATGCCAAGGGCTGGCGCGATTGAATGGCGGAAAATACTTAAATCCAGCGCAGTATGGGATTGATTGACCACTTGCTGATCTTTAATAAAATAACTGGGAAATGTAGCGCGTGAAATAATATAATCTGAGCCAGAATGAATAGTTAAATTCAATAAATTTTTACTGCCTGCTTTAATCATTGCCATGCGGTCGGCATAAGAGAAATCTTTATTCTCTGCTTTTACGACAAATAAATGCACCCAATCACATTGTTCACAGGCTTGTTCAATTAAATATTGATGACCTAAGGTAAATGGATTGGCATTCATCACAATACTGCCAATTTTACGCCCAGACATTTTTAACAACTGCAACTGCTTGCAATAAACAGAAAGGCGATTAGGGCTATTTTCTAATAAAGCAATATGCGGTTCGACTTTATCGACCAAGAAAAATCCACACTGTCTGAATAAATCAATATTGGCTGGCTTAGTAAATAGAAAGAGTGAAAAACGCCCCATTTCATAAGCGAAGTTGGTTAATTCGGTCATCAGTTTGAGCGCAAAACCAGTACCTTGCAGCGCAGGAGAAACCGCGATGGACTTCAACACGTGCCCCGCAATTCCGCCGCAAGCGATGATTTGGTTTGTGCCATAAGCCACCACAAAATGCTCGACATCGTCATCCACGGTCAGCTGATGCTGGCAGAGAAACTCTTTGATCTGTAAGAGCTTGGTTCGATTCTTGGTTGAAACTCGCGAGAAGGTATAAATATCCACCATGGTCGGCTTCCTCACCTACTTTTTCTGGCTTTATTATCTAAATTCAGCCGAAAAGGTTTAATGAGGGTAATCACTTTATTTCCCGCCGTTAACGCTCTTTATGGTTTTAATGAATTTAATTCCTATCTATTTGATTTTTAGTTTTATTTTAAATTTAAACCATAAAAACCATTGAGATTTTTAAAGCCACTGGTTTGGATGACTATTTTCACAATTATCACTGACTATTTTATTTAATGTAGTAAAGGTCTTAATAACCTCATTGGACATGGAATTATGAACGAGAAAACCCTACATTTAGATAAAAAGTCCGCAGTCGTAGGTGGATTGAATCTAAGCCAAACGAAAATATTTGGCACTCCACTCCCTTTATTTTTATTTTTACTGCTCACCGTATTAGCCGCTCATTTTACTGACACTTTACCTAGCGGTCTGGTGGGTGGTTTTGCGTTTATGTTTGTCATCGGCGCAATATTTGGCGAAGTTGGCAAACGTCTACCGATTTTTAATAAATACATCGGCGGTGCGCCGGTAATGATTTTCTTGGTGGCCGCTTGGTTCGTGCACATGGGCTGGCTCAGTGATCGCGAAATCAAAACCGTGACCGAAGTGATGGATAAGAGCAAATTCTTGGATCTGTTCATCGCAGTGCTGATCACCGGCTCAATTCTGGCGGTCAACCGTAAACTGCTGATCCGCTCTCTGGCTGGCTACATTCCAACTATTCTCGCTGCGGTAGCGGGTGCTGCGGTGTTCGGTATCGCTATCGGCCTCGTATTTGGTATCACGCCTGATCGCATCATGATGCTGTACGTGCTACCGATTATGGGCGGTGGTAATGGTGCTGGCGCTATCCCGCTTTCTGAAATTTATGAATCGGTCACAGGTGGATCGAAAGAGCAATACTACTCGGTTGCTATCGCGATCCTGACTATCGCCAACATTGTCGCCATCGTCGCCGCGGCAGTCATCAACATCATTGGTGAAAAGATCCCATCCTTAACCGGCAATGGCGAACTGGTACGCAGCTCGAAACTGGATGTGAGCGAAGAAGCGAAAAACCTGACAGTGACCCACCGTGAAATCGCCATCGGTTTAATGCTGGCCGCTTGTGTGTACACCTTCTCTTATGCGCTATCGAAAGAGATTTTGCCCGGTTTTGGTTCGATTCAAATCCACACCTTTGCTTACATGGTGGTGATCATCGCCATCCTTAACGCGGCGGGTTTGTGCAGTGATGAAATCAAAGAAGGCGCGAAACGTCTATCGAATTTCTTCTCAAAACAGATGCTGTGGTTACTGATGGTCGGCGTTGGTATTGCTTACACCGATCTGGCTGAAATCATCAACGCTCTTACCTTTGCCAACGTAATCATTGCTACGGTGATTGTGCTTGGTGCGATTATCGGTGCCGCTTTAGGTGGCTGGGCGATGGGCTTCTACCCTGTTGAAGCTTCAATCACGGCAGGGCTATGTATGGCAAACCGCGGCGGCTCGGGCGACCTTGAAGTGCTTGCCGCCTCTAACCGTATGAGCTTGCTCTCTTACGCACAAATCTCTTCACGTCTGGGTGGCGGCATTGTGCTGGTCATCGCCAGCGTCGTATTCGGAATGTTTGTTTAACCCTTTAACCCTTGCTCCTTGGGATTATTTGGCGCGCTTAGCGCGCCTTTTTTTCTCTCCGTTTTCAACCCTGTTTTTACCACTGGAAGTGACCATGCAATCAACCTCACTGTTCCTCGAAGGGATTAATTTGCTGACGCTGGGGATGGGCTTTGTGTTCATCTTTCTGATTTTCTTGGTGTATGCCACGCGTGCGATGTCGCAATTGATTGTGCGTTTTGCCCCGCCGGAAGTGCCAGCCAAAACCACCAATAAAAAAGCCTCTGCCAACAAGGCCAAAGCCAACCCAAATCAAAACCAAGGTGAATTGCTCGCGGTGCTCACGGCCGCTGTCCATCACCATAAAACACAACAAAAACTATCTTAAGTGAAGGAGAAACCACAGATGACTCAGGCGATCAAACGCGTTGGTGTTACGGATGTCGTATTGCGCGATGCGCACCAATCTCTTTTTGCCACCCGTTTACGAATTGACGACATGCTGCCGATTGCGCAGCAATTAGATCAGATCGGCTATTGGTCTTTGGAATGTTGGGGAGGCGCGACCTTTGACAGCTGCATCCGCTTTTTAGGCGAAGACCCATGGCAACGCCTACGTTTACTCAAACAAGCCATGCCCAATACGCCACTGCAAATGCTGCTGCGCGGGCAAAACCTGCTTGGCTACCGCCACTATGCCGATGATGTAGTGGATACTTTTGTGGAGCGTGCGGTGAAAAACGGCATGGATGTATTTCGTGTCTTCGATGCGATGAACGATGTACGCAACATGCAACAGGCGCTGCAAGCGGTGAAAAAGATGGGCGCGCATGCGCAAGGCACGCTCTGTTACACCACTAGCCCAGTACACAATTTACAAACTTGGGTCGATGTGGCGCAGCAACTGGCGGAGCTCGGTGTCGACTCAATAGCCCTGAAAGATATGGCTGGCATTTTGACCCCGTATGCCGCTGAAGAGCTGGTGTCTACCCTGAAAAAACAAGTGGATGTCGAGCTGCATCTGCACTGCCACTCCACCGCGGGCCTTGCCGATATGACTCTGCTTAAAGCGATTGAAGCGGGCGTGGATCGAGTGGATACCGCGATTTCCAGCATGAGTGGCACTTATGGTCATCCTGCGACCGAGTCACTGGTTGCAACCTTGCAAGGTACAGGCTACGACACCGGATTGGATATTGCCAAACTCGAACAGATTGCGGCTTATTTTCGTGATGTACGCAAAAAATACCACGCCTTTGAAGGCATGATGAAAGGTAGCGATGCGCGCATTTTGGTGGCTCAGGTGCCAGGCGGCATGCTGACCAACATGGAAAGCCAACTCAAACAACAAAACGCGCTGGATAAACTCGATTTAGTGCTTGAAGAGATCCCACGCGTACGTGAAGAACTCGGCTTTTTGCCTCTGGTCACCCCTACCTCACAAATTGTCGGTACACAAGCGGTGATCAACGTGGTGCTGGGTGAGCGTTACAAAACCATCACTAAGGAAACCAGCGGTGTGCTGAAAGGAGAATACGGCAAAACGCCAGCACCGGTTAACACCGAGCTGCAAGCTCGTGTATTGGCGGGCGCAGCAGCCATCACTTGTCGCCCTGCAGATTTGATTGCCGCCGAAATGCCAACCTTGCAAGACCGCGTATTGCAGCAAGCCAAAGAGCAGCACATCACCCTCGCCGAGAATGCGATTGATGATGTGCTGACCATTGCGCTGTTTGATCAGGTAGGCTGGAAGTTTTTAGCCAACCGCCATAACCCAGAAGCCTTTGAACCTGCGCCGCAAGCAGCAAGTTCAGCCAGCACACCGAAAGCGCCAACAGAAAAAAGCAAAGTACAGCCCGTGGAAAGTCACGGTGTGTACACCATTACGGTCAACAACCAAAGCTATGTGGTGAAGGTGAATGAAGGCGGTGACCTGACGCATGTTGCTCCCGCGCCATCAGCCAATCACACACCAATCCCGAGTACAGCAGAAGGTGAAAACCTCGCCGCGCCCCTTTCTGGCAACATCTGGAAAATTCATGCCTCAGCCGGTGATGAAGTGGCCGAAGGTGATGTCTTGCTGATTTTAGAAGCCATGAAGATGGAAACCGAAATTCGCGCGCCACGTGCCGGGGTGATCAGTGCCATTGAAGTCAATGAAGGCGATGCCGTACAAGTCGGCGATGCTTTGTTGGTATTGGCGTAATCAGAGGCGGAAAGTATGGAAAATATTTTAGCCATGGTGCGTGATTTTGGCCTGTTCCACCTTCAGTGGGGACAGGGCATCATGATCCTTGTTGGGTTAGTGCTGCTCTATCTTGCCATCGTCAAACGTTTCGAGCCTTTGCTGCTGGTACCGATTGGTTTTGGTGGCATTTTATCTAACCTGCCCGATGCCGGGCTTGCCATGTCAGCCATCGAAAATGCCGTGTATGCGGCCAAGCCGGAAGTGATGACAGCGTTTTCAGAAGTGCTGCAACTTAGCTCCTACATGCCTGCCGACATCAAGCAAGCCTTGAGCAGCGCAACGCCACTGCAGATGACCACCTTGCACCTGCTTGCTGAGCAGTACCAATACAGTGATGGCATGCTGTATCTGTTTTACAGCATTGCGATTGCCTCTGGCGCTGGCCCATTAATCATCTTTATGGGCGTAGGCGCGATGACCGATTTTGGTCCTCTGCTCGCCAACCCTAAAACTCTGCTGCTCGGCGCGGCTGCTCAGTTTGGTATTTTCACCACCGTATTGGGCGCATTGGCATTAAGCA
>NZ_WPDC01000074.1:0-16189 GCF_035615595.1 Vibrio sp. R-1
CGTTTGAGTGGGGTCATAGCGTAAAGGCGCGGGCGAAATAAACCAGCCGCGGCGATCTTCACGGTAAATCTTCCCTTCAGCTTCGAGCAGGGAAAGCGCCTCACGCAAGGTGACTCGCGTGGTATCAAATGATTCGGCTAACTTGCGCTCAGCGGGGAGCTTTTGGCGCGGCATCAGCATGCCGGCATCAATCTGCTCTACGATGGCATCTTTAATTTTTACGTATTGCACTTGCGATCCTATTGCCTCTTTCCACTAACGCTTGCGCCAAGCTTGCAGGCGGCCAAACAATCCAAACTCTAATCCCACATGCAGCAATTTGGCTAACGCAGCCGAGAGCATAATCATCACCGCCATGGCAGCGGCGGCGCCCGTCTGCCCGGCATCATCCATATTCAGTACCGCAACCGATGCGGGTACGGTGTCGGTTGAATAGAGGAATACTACCGCAGAAGTGGTGGTTAATGCATTAATAAACAAATAGCTAGCAATGTCCAATACCGCAGGCAAGGAGACAGGTAACGTCACTTTCCACAGTAAGCGGTATTGCGGCAGCTTGATGGAGGCCGCCGTCGCCTCCAATTCAGGTGGCAACTGTTTAAGCGCGGTAACCGCCGTCATATGCCCCACCGTGTAGTAATGCACCACGGTATTGATCACCAAAAGCAGCATTCCACCGTACAAGCCATTGAGCGGATTAGACGCGTGATTGAAAAAGAAGATGTAACCCAAGCCCAGCACTAAACCGGGAACCGCCATCGGTACCATACTCAGCATCTGCATCGCCTGACGCAGCGGCGCGAACACTCGCCCTTTTTCAATACTGTAAGCGCCGAGAAAAATGATCACCGTCCCACACAGTGCGGTTAAGCTGGCTAGGGTGAGTGAGTTAAAATACGGGCTCCAACCATAGGCACTGGTTTCGGCAAATTGGTAATGTTTGAGTGTCAGCGCTGTATTCCACGGCCAAAACGTCACCAGTGAGCCGTACACCGCCGTGGCTAATACCGCCACAATCGCCACGCAAATCAGCACACAATAGAGCAGACATAAACCATCACGCAGCCGATGTGGTGCTGGTTGATAAGCCACAGAACGGGTATCAAATAGGCTTTGCTGTTTTTTCTGCACCCAGCGATCGGCAATAAACGCAAACACGGCGGGTAGCAACAGAACAATACTGGTCACCGCGCCCATCGCGAAATTTTGCTGCCCCACTACTTGCTTGAAAATGTCCGTTGCAAGCACGTTATAGCTGCCACCAATCACTTTCGGTACGCCGAAATCACACACCACCAAGGTAAACACAACGATCAAGGCGCTGATCAGCCCATACTTGGCTGCCGGTAGCGTGACAATAAAAAACGTTTTGATGGGGGATGTTTTCAGCGCCCTCGCCGCTTCATACAGACGAGCATCCGATGTGCTGAGCGAGGTGGTCAGAATCATCAACGCATGCGGAAATGTCCAGAAAATCAACCCGAGCGTAATACCTAAGCCACCATAAATGGATTCACCGCCGAGCCAACTCTTGAGCATGCCTTGATTACCAAATAAGAAAATCAGACTGATCGCGGGCAGTAATGAAGGCGCGAGAATCGGCGCACTACCTAACACTCGAAACAGATGTTTTCCCGGCATGCACGAGCGCGTTAACGCATAGGCGTAGCCAAACGCGAGGATGCCGACAATCGCCGTCACACTGATACCAAGCACTAAGGTGTTGCGCAAGGATTGCCAGAGTGGGGCCGAGGAAAAGTACTGGGCGAAGTAAGCGAGCCCGACAAATTCACCCTGCCCATTTTGCACGCTTTTCACCAACATAGCGGCCAGCGGCGCGACAATAAACAACAGCATCAGTGATAGCAGGATCAATAAGGTGATCGATAAAATCAGGCTATCGCGGCTCCAATGCGGCAATATCCGCACCGAAAAAGTACGAGCGACATTCAACATACTCTTCTCCTTAAGCCGCATAAGCACAGCTGGCTGTAGCTGCTGGCGTTGTCGACATGACCTTACGACGGTACGCGCGCAGCTGCCCTGCTCTCAATGCCAAATATCGAACATCGCCCGCTTTTAAATGCATGGTTTGTACCTGTGTGATTGGTAAATCGACATACACGGGCGGAGCCAAACGCTCACCTTGAAACACACATTCGACCCGATAAAACGCGCCAAGAAACTCCAAATGGCGAATGACGACTGGAATGGCCTCGTTGTAGCGCGTAACCAGCTCTAGATTTTCTGGGCGCACGGCCAAATCAAATTGCTCACCTTGGCAAGGCGTATAATTTTCGATTTTGGGCAAAGCAATAAGGGATTCAGCAATACGCAGTTGCTGGGAACTCACCATGGAGACGGGAATAAAATTCATCGTGCCAACAAACTCAGCCACAAAACGGCTGGAAGGCTTTTGGTAGATCTCTTGCGGCGTTCCAACTTGCTCAATCACCCCGTGGTTCATTACCACAATACGATCCGCCATGGTTAACGCTTCTTCTTGATCATGCGTCACCATGATGGTGGTAATGCCCAATTTACGCTGCAGTTGGCAAATTTCTTCGCGCAAATGCGTTCTTACCTTGGCATCGAGAGCGGAAAGTGGTTCATCAAGCAGTAATAACCCTGGCGATAATGCCAAAGCACGCGCTAACGCCACCCGCTGTTGCTGACCGCCAGAGAGCTGGCTTGGGTATTTTTGTGCCGATGTGGCGAGACCGATCATCTCCAACCACTGCTCCACTTTCTCTAAGGCGTCACGGACTGACATGCCTTGATTACGTAAACCAATGGCGATGTTTTCTTCCACCGTTAAATTGGGAAATAGAGCATAAGATTGGAACACGATGCCGAAATCACGCTGCTCGGGTGGTAAAAAAGTAATCGCTTGCTGGTTTTGGTGAATGCTGCCAGAGGTGGGGAGATCTAATCCAGCGATGGCGCGCAACAAGGTGGTTTTGCCACAGCCAGAAGGGCCAAGAAAGCAGACAAACTCGCCTTTTTCAATCGACAAACTGATGTCATTGAGCGCGGTAAATGAGCCAAACTGTTTTACCACATGACGAATATAGAGGTAGCTTCTGCTGATCGCTTGAGGTCGATTATCTTGTGGTCGCTCGCCTTGTGGTCGATCGTGCTGCTGTAAATTAGGATGATGCATGGTCATAAAAGTCACCTTTAATTTGGTATAGTCCAAAATTAACAAGACTTTATTGCAATGCGGTGACAGTTTTATCGCTGATGCGTGACCATCTGATGACAGTTAGGTAAAAAGGAGGCTTTCGCCTCCTTTGATGAACAAGTTAAGATTTGGGTTCCGATTTAGCATCAAACTTTTCAGACCAGGTTTGCAGCACGCGGGCACGATCACTTCCCATTTGCGTGAAGTCCATCTTCGCCATCACTTTTTCAACATTCGGATAATTCGGCACTTGCTTGCTGACGTCCTGATGGCCAACGATAGGATAGTTCTCAATATACAGCTCATTTGCCGCTTTCGAGACAGACCAATCGACCACACGTTTTGCCGCATCGCTTTCTTTGACGAGCCCTACCGCTTCGGATTCCCAGCCAATGCCGTTTGGTACAATCACATCCAACGGTGCACCTTGGGTTTTAAGTTTAGCACCACGCGTTGCCATTGATATGCCGATCGCCACTTCCCCCATCCCCGCTTGAACACAAGGTTTTGAGCCAGAATGCGTGTAATGAGCAATATTTTGATCAAGGCGTTGCATGTAATCCCACGCTTTATCTTCGCCCATGTTTTGCAGCCATGCGGAAACTTGCATGTACCCCGTGCCGGAAGATGCGGGGTTAGGCATCGCAATGTGGCCTTTGTAGACAGGGTTGGTCAAATCTTCCCAACTCTGTGGCTTAGGTAAATTCAGCTGTTTTGCCACCGCTTCGTTAAAGCATACTGCATTGAAAAATGCATCGTTACCATACCAAGCTTGCTGCGCTTGCGGATCGTTCAAATTAGCTCGTAGCTCGTTTGCTCCTTTGGGTGTGTAAGGTTTTAGCACTCCTTGATCTTTGAGGAGAGCCATTGAAGATCCAGCCAATCCCCACACCACTTCTGCACGTGGGTTGTCTTTTTCAGCCAGCAGTTTGGCCGTCATGATCCCGGTCGAATCGCGCACCCACTTAATCTCAATATCTGGGTTCTCTTTTTCAAAAGCGCTTTTGTATTTCGCCAGCAGATCGGTTTCAAATGCGGTATACACCGTGACTTCTTGTCCCGCAAACGCATGAGCAGACATAAGTGCTGCGATCGCTGTTAAGGTTCCTTTCAATATACGCTTGTTCATCATCCTCTCCAATTGACTGAGTTTGGTATGTACCAGAATTGTTATTTACCCTACCCAGTCTATGTGACGATTCGATGAAGAAAAATTGGCAGTTTCACGACGTTTTTAGGTTCTTTTTATGCCATTTTTCCTGCATGTGCGGTTATGAAACTTTTATGAAATTCGCCTTCGAAGGGTTTACCGCGTGCATTTCTCGTTGTTAGATAGCGTTAAATTTATTGGTATAGTCCAAAAAGGAATAAACATGAAGAATGCTTATCTACTGCTGACACCGGGACCGCTTTCCACCTCAGAATCCGTGCGTGAAGCCATGCTTAAAGACTGGTGTACTTGGGATGATGATTACAACTTAGAGATTGTTGAAGTGATCCGCCGCAAACTCGTCACACTGGCCACCACACAATCCGGTTACACCTCGGTGTTGATGCAAGGCAGTGGCACAGCTTCGGTAGAAGCCACCATTGGAAGCGTGATGTTACCCACCGATAAGCTGCTCGTGATTGATAACGGTGCTTATGGCGCACGCATCGCGCAAATCGCGCAGTACCTGAATATCGCATGTCGTGTTATTGCTCCCGGAGAAACGGCGCAGCCTAATCTTGATGAGATTGCCGATGTGCTGACCCATGATCCGGCAATTACGCATGTGGCGATTGTGCACTGCGAAACCACCACTGGCATGCTGAACCCGATTGCTGAGGTGGCTAAGATCGCTAAACAGCATGGCAAGCGTGTGATTCTCGATGCGATGTCGAGCTTTGGCGGTATTCCGATGGATATCGGTGCTCTGGGTATCGATTTTATGATCAGCTCAGCCAACAAATGCATTCAAGGGGTGCCGGGATTTGGTTTTGTGATTGCCAAACGCAGCGAGCTTGAACAGTGCCAAGGCCGCGCACGCTCACTCACTTTAGATTTGTTCGACCAATGGCAATGTATGGAGAAAAATCACGGCAAGTGGCGTTTTACCTCTCCCACTCATACGGTTCGTGCGTTCTATCAAGCGTTACTTGAGTTGGAAAACGAAGGTGGCATCGCGGCGCGCTATCAGCGTTATCAGACCAATCAGACCCAATTGGTGAAAGGCATGCGTGAACTGGGTTTTGCCCCGTTACTCCCAGAAAAGCTGCATTCCCCCATCATCACCTCTTTCTATTCACCTGAACGTTCGGATTACCAGTTTGCGGAGTTTTATCAGCGCTTAAAACAGCAAGGCTTTGTGATTTATCCCGGCAAAGTCAGTCACGCCGACTGTTTTCGGATTGGCAATATTGGTGAGGTGTATCCGCAAGATATTGAGCGCCTACTGAGCGCCATGCAGCACGCTATGTATTGGCAACAAGCGTAAACGGTTAGGAAAATCCGATGAAAACATTCGATCCCCTCTCGTCATATAGCCCAACTCACTGGCGCAGCGAAGGCGATATCAATACCACTGCCGCACGTCGCGACTGGCTAACGCATGTGAATGATGAAACCACTCAGAATTTGTTACAACGTGACGCGAATGTGTTTCTGCATCAAGCCATGTCCACACCTTGCCTCGCTGCATTGGCCAGTGCAGCGGGCTGCTATTTGTATGATGTATCAGGGAAAAGTTATCTCGATTTTCATGGCAATAATGTGCATCAACTCGGTCATGGTCATCCGCAGGTGATCGAAAAAATCACCGAACAGATGCAAACCTTACCTTTCGCCCCGCGCCGTTTTACCCATGAAACCGCGATTCGCTGCGCAGAAAAGCTCACGGAGATTGCTGGCGGTGAGCTCAAACGCGTGCTGTTTGCTCCCGGCGGTACTTCGGTAATTGGTATGGCGCTCAAATTAGCGCGTCATGTCACGCAGAATTTTAAAGTGGTCAGTTTGTGGGATGCTTTTCATGGCGCGTCGCTGGATGCGATCTCCGTTGGCGGCGAAGCTTGTTTCCGCCAAGGCATGGGGCCACTCATGGCAGGCGTGGAGCGTATTCCTCCAGCTATCACTTATCGCGGTGCATTTCCCCGCGAAGACGGCAGCGATGTGCACTACGCCGATTACTTGGAATATGTGATTGAAAAAGAAGGCGGCATTGGTGCATTCATCGCCGAAGCGGTACGCAATACCGATGTACAAGTACCAAGCCGCGCTTATTGGCAACGCGTAAGGGAAATCTGCGATAAACACAATGTGCTTTTGATCATTGATGACATTCCCAACGGCATGGGGCGCAGCGGTGAGTGGTTTACTCACCAAGCGTTCGGCATCGAGCCCGATATTTTGTGTATCGGCAAAGGTTTGGGGGCTGGGCTTATCCCGATTGCCGCCCTACTTACCAAAGAAAAATACAACACAGCTGCACAAGTTTCTTTGGGGCATTACACCCATGAAAAAAGCCCGCTGGGCTGCGCTGCCGCATTAGCCACGATTGAAGTGATTGAGCAGCACAACTTACTCGCCAAAGTGCAGGCTGATAGCATTTATATGCGCCAACGTCTTAGTCAAATGCAGCAGCAATTTTCACTGATTGGGGATGTGCGCGGTATCGGATTGCTTTGGGGCATCGAACTGGTGACCGATCGCCACACCAAACAGCGTGCTCACGATGAAGCCGAAGCCGTACTTTATCACTGCTTACGTCATGGGCTGAGCTTTAAAGTTTCACAAGGTAATGTGCTGCAACTTAGCCCGCCATTGATCATTTCACGTCAAGAGCTAGATCAAGCTCTCGATATTCTCTATTCCGCTTTGCTCGCTGTTAGCCAGCAGATGAATTACTCATATTAAGGAAAAATTATGAACTCTCCGATTCAAGCCGTTATTTTCGATTGGGCTGGCACTATTGTGGATTTTGGATCCTTTGCGCCGACCTCGATTTTTGTTGAAGCTTTCAAGCAAGGCTTTGATTTTGAGATTAGCCTTGCCGAGGCTCGCGAGCCGATGGGACTGGGCAAATGGCAACACATTGAAGCTGTAGGAAAACTCCCCAGTGTTGCGCAGCGCTGGCAAAAGCAATTTGGACGCCCGATGCAAGCCAGCGATATTGATGCGATCTACGCCGCTTTTATGCCGCTGCAAATCGCCAAAGTCGCCGATCACGCTGCACCGATTCCTCACTCACTTGAAGTGGTTGAGCAGATCCGATCGCGCGGGATCAAAATCGGATCTTGTTCTGGTTATCCACGCCAAGTGATGGATGTGTTGATCGCTGCGGCAGCCGATTACGGTTATCGTCCCGATTATGTGGTTGCTACCGATGATTTAGCGCAAGGTGGCCGTCCCGCCCCTTTTATGGCACTCAAAAATGTCATTGAGCTTGGCGTGACCGATGTACGCGCTTGTGTGAAAGTCGATGATGCGCTGCCCGGCATCGAGGAAGGCCATAATGCGGGTATGTGGACCGTCGGTTTACTGCTGTCAGGCAACGAAGCCGGGTTAACCCTTGAAGAGTACCAACATGCTGATGCCCAAACGCTGCAAGTGGCGCGCGAACGTGCACAAGCCAAACTGCAACAGGCAAAACCGCATTATTTGATTGATACGGTTGCAGACTTACCTGCCGTGCTCGCGCAAATTGAGCAAAGATTATTAGTCGGTGAACGACCTTAACGGGTTGGTTCGTTTACTCCATTTCTCGCTCCCCTTCTAAAAAACTGGTTACCTATTGGGGGCTTGAAATCTTCTGCTATGCGAGCTATGGTTAGTCCGACAACTTAACAAAACTGATTGATACCGCCCTGTTTTCAGGGCGGTATTTATTTGGGAGGAATAAAATGTCTCAACTTAATACTATCGTGGTGTCCACTCGCGATATGGACAGAATCAGCCAGTTGATGGATAACCTAGCCACTTTGTCGCCAGAGCTAGAGAAACTGGAAGAAGAATTGGATCGCGCCACTGTGCTCGAACCTGCAGAGATGCCAGAGAATGTCGTCACTATGAATTCTACAGTGCGCTTTAAGTTTTTGGGCAGCGATGAAGTGATGGAAAAAACCTTGGTGTATCCAAACGATGTGAAAAGCAGCGCGGATGTTTCGATTTTCGCCCCAGTGGGAAGTGCATTGCTTGGTTTGGCAGTCGGTCAACAACTGGCTTGGCCAATGCCGGGCGGCACAGTCAAAACCCTCGAAATCATCGACATCGTCTATCAACCTGAACGCGCTGGCGAATTCCACCGCTAATCAGGTATCTGGTGCAAAGTGGTTCACTTTGCACCAGGAGCGCCTCGCTTATTCATGGCATTACGCCAACAAAATCTCTCTCAGCTCATGCAGTGAAACCACTTCATAATGTGGCGTAATGCCATCTGGTTTCGGGTGCTGATGCACATTGAGCCAGCAAGTTTCGATGCCAAAATTCAAGCCACCAAGAATGTCAGAATGTGGATTATCCCCGACCATCAACACTCGGCTTTTGGCAGGGTTCCCCATACGCTCTAGTGCGTGGGCAAAAATCCCAGCATCCGGCTTCGCAATCCCAACTTCCTCGGAAATCACTATGTGATCAAAAAAGTCGGTCATGCCGGTTTTGGCCAATCGTACATCTTGTAGTTCGGTAAAACCATTGGTAATAATGCCCAAACGCGCTTTACCTTGTAGCGCCTGCATCAACTCCATCGCGCCCGGTAGCAAGGTGCAAATATCTGCCATAGCTTGCAAGAATGCGCTATTAAGCTCGGCTGTGGTGGTATTAAGCTTTTCAGCCCAGCCCGCAAAGCGCGTATTCTTCAACTGCGCGGCAGTAATATCGCCGTTTTGGTAATCCACCCACAGCGGTTTATTCACTTCTTGGTATTGGTGAAAATCTTGTTCGGTAAATTCCACGCCTTTGCGCGCGAACATCAGCTGCATGCCTTTAAAAGCATCGAAATGAAATAAGGTCTCGTCAGCGTCAAATAAGATCCAATCGTACTTCATGATGATCTCCTTAAAATCAGGCTGACAGTGTAGATTGTTTTTTAATTGATGATAATCTCCGATTATGGAAACTTTTTGTTTTTCTCTATTCAACAATCATTATGCTGACAACTTTTTCTTCTATTCCTGTTTTTGTTGCAGTTGTCGAATGTGGCAGCTTCTCTCTTGCAGCCAAAAAACTCAAAATCACCAAATCGGCGGTCAGTAAAAGGCTTTCTCAGCTTGAAGATGATTTAGGGATTCGGTTGATCAATCGTACAACACGAAAATTAAGCTTAACTGAAGCGGGGGAACGTTATTACTACCATGTTTCACAAGCACTGAGTTACGCCCGGCAAGGAATGGATGCTGTCACCGAATTGCAAGGTGAACCACAAGGCAAACTAAAAATTACCGCGCCTATGTCTTTTGGCGTTCTACACATCGCGCCCATCATTGCTGACTTCATCTCTATTTATCCTAAGGTAGAAATAGATTTGCAACTGGAAGACCAAATGATTGATCTGATTGAGGGTGGCTTTGATCTCGCCATTCGGATAGGACACCTACCCACATCGAACCTTGTTGCGAAACGCCTTGTGACTTGTAAAAGTGTTCTTTGTGCTTCACCTGAATACTTAGCGCGTTATGGCGAACCTGAAAAACCTGCCGATCTCCTTGAGCATAACTGCCTTGTTTATACTTATTTTCGCGGCGGCAATGAATGGACCTTTCACCATCAACAGCAAGAGGTCAAAGTCATCCCCAAAGGCAATCTAACGGTGAATAACAGTGAAGCGATTCGCAGAGCCTCGCTTGCAGGGTTAGGTATTGCTCAACTGCCGACTTTTCTGGTCAGCAAAGATCTGGCTGGTGGAGCACTCCAATCAGTAATGACACACTATTCTCTGCCAGTCCATGCGGTCTATGCCGTTTTTCCTGAACGTAAACACCTACCTTATAAAGTTCGAGCTTTTATCGATTTCTTGCAGCAAAAGCTAGGAAATAATCAGCCTTATTGGGATAGCTAAATGTGAGCACAAGGTCAAAAGGCCAAATTCGAATGAGGAATAGACAGATTCGGTGACTTAGCGCAAAAAGTAGCCCGAGATTTCTTTTTATAAAGAGCAGTGAAGCGATACATTGAACGGCAGAAGGAGTGGTTATGAAGCGTTTTTTCCCGTCAGCAGTGATGTTGATCCCGTTTGTGGTCAAACATTACCCCGAGCAGGAAGAGTATTCAGCGACAGATGATGGCGCGGAGCCTGACACTCCTTCCTCGATGGCTCAAGACCATCTCACCGACACGTCTAAGGCGCAT
Organism: Vibrio sp. R-1; assembly: GCF_035615595.1. Lineage (NCBI taxonomy): Bacteria > Pseudomonadati > Pseudomonadota > Gammaproteobacteria > Vibrionales > Vibrionaceae > Vibrio > Vibrio sp. R-1. The sequence continues at coordinate 10,506 of NZ_WPDC01000074.1, forward strand.
AAGCAATCTATGGAGGATTAATGTCATGAAGAAAGTCGCGGTTATTCTCAGTGGCTGTGGAGTATTCGATGGAGCAGAGATCCACGAATCGGTGCTTGCGCTGCATGCCATCGAGAAACAAGGAGCCAGTTGGCACTGCTTTGCGCCGAATGTGCAGCAGATGCATGTCATTAACCACCTCACGGGTGAAGAGATGCCAGAAACACGCAATGTGTTGGTGGAATCTGCCCGCATTGCGCGCGGAAAAATCCAAGATGTAGCCACACTCAATGTGAATGAATTTGATGCACTTTTGCTCCCAGGCGGGTTTGGAGCCGCGAAAAATCTCACCGATTTTGCGGTGAAAGGCGCACAGTGCAGTATCAACCCGGATGTAGCTGCCGCTTGTCTTGCTTTTGCGGATGCGCAAAAACCTGCGGGTTATATCTGTATTGCCCCAACCATCATCCCGATGATTTATGGCGAAGCCGCTCAAGGCACGATTGGCAATGATCACGGCACCGCAGCCGCATTTAACCAATTAGGTGGCCAGCACGTGGATTGCCCAGTAGAAGGCATCGTATTTGATGAAAGACATAAAGTGCTTTCTACCCCTGCCTACATGCTGGCAGAGAATATTTCCCAAGCCGCTTCCGGTATCGAAAAATTGGTTGAGCGCCTACTGCAACTGGCTTAGTGTTTCACAAACTCAATCGATAACAATGCCCACTTTACGTGGGCATTGGTTTTTGTCCTAAGGCCAACACAGAGTCGTCATTTGTTGCACAAATGAAACGGCCGCATGAATAATGCTAGGTATATAAAATTTCTGGATGACGAGATTGCGCACAACCAAACAGCGCTATACCCTTGGTAACGTAATCGGTAGCAGAAAAACCTTGGCTTCTCCTGATACCGCAGTCACCTTCAATTCAACAATTTATTCAGTTTGGAGAAAACCCAATGAGCTTACTCAAAGAGTTCAAGGCTTTTGCATCTCGTGGCAATGTGATCGACATGGCAGTCGGTATTATCATTGGTGCGGCGTTTGGCAAAATAGTGTCATCGTTCGTGGCCGATATCATTATGCCGCCAATCGGTATTATTTTAGGCGGTGTGAATTTTAGCGATCTGAGTTTCGTGTTACTTGCCGCGCAAGGTGATGCCCCTGCTGTAGTGATTGCCTACGGCAAATTTATCCAAACCGTGGTCGATTTTACGATTATCGCGTTCGCCATTTTCATGGGTTTAAAAGCGATCAATAGCTTGAAGCGTAAGGAAGAGGAAGCGCCTAAAGCCCCACCTGCGCCAACCAAAGATCAAGAACTGCTTTCTGAAATCCGTGATTTGTTAAAAGCCCAGCAAGATAAATAACTCTGGATGATTCCCCCCTCCTAAGGCGCTCAGTTGAGCGCCTTTTTCCATTTTAGTGCATCGAATGCGAGTAAAAATCTCGTGCTTCAATTGATCAAAATCAGCAATCCGCTAAAATCCCAATCGCTCGCAGAATTCACTCCATAAGAATCTTTACAAGCCACAATTTATCGCTATGATTTGCGCGCAAACGTTTTCCTCACCATTTTTACCGCTCTAGATGAGGGTTTTATGCTGCCAGATATTGAAATTTGCCGCGCTACACCATTAGCGTCTATCGACACCATTGCTCAAAAAGCGGGATTGCTCGCGAATGAGTACGAAAGCCACGGCCTGCATAAAGCCAAAGTATCACTGCATTGTCTAGAGCGATTGGCCAGCAAACCTAAAGGCAAATTCATTCTGGTCACTGCGATTACCCCAACACCACTGGGTGAAGGTAAAACCGTTACCACGATTGGTTTAGCACAAGGGTTGGCCAAACTTAATCACTCGGTCATGGCGTGCATTCGTCAGCCTTCGATGGGACCGATTTTTGGGGTAAAAGGTGGCGCTGCGGGCGGCGGTTACTCACAAGTAGCACCGATGGAAGAGCTCAATCTGCATTTAACCGGTGATATTCATGCCGTCACTGCGGCGCACAACCTTGCGGCAGCTGCGATTGATGCGCGAATTTATCACGAGCAGCGCCTCGGCTATGCCGATTTTGAGCGCCGCACAGGCATGCCAGCGCTGCGCATTGACCCCAAACAGGTCATATGGAAACGCGTGATGGATCATAACGATCGCGCGCTGCGCATGGTGATGGTCGGCCGCAATGAACCGGGAAAAAACATTAATGGTTATGAGCGCGAAGATGGTTTCGATATCTCTGCCGCCTCCGAATTGATGGCGATTCTAGCTCTCGCCTCCGATCTACGTGATTTGCGTCGCCGCATCGGTAATGTGGTGCTGGCTTATGATTTGGACGGTAATCCGGTCACCACCGAAAATCTGAAAGTGGCTGGTGCAATGGCAGTCAGTATGAAAGAAGCCATTGAGCCGACCTTGATGCAAACTTTAGAAGGCGTCCCAACACTGATCCACGCCGGCCCATTTGCCAATATCGCGCACGGTAACTCCTCGATCATTGCCGATGAAATTGCCACCCGTTTGGCTGACTACACCGTGACCGAAGGCGGTTTTGGCTCCGATATGGGGTTTGAGAAAGCGTGCAATATCAAAGCCAAAGCATCCGGTAAAACCCCAGATTGTGCGGTGATTGTCGCCACCTTACGCGGCTTAAAAGCCAACTCAGGCCTGTATGATTTACGCCCCGGCCAAGCGGTACCGGATGTCCTATTCGCGCCAGACAGCGCCGCTTTGCAAGCCGGTTTTGCAAACTTGAAATGGCATATTGATAACGTTAACCAGTATGGTGTGCCTGCCGTGGTAGCGATTAACCGCTTCCCACAAGATTGTGCCGAAGAACTGGAACAACTGGTTAAGCTGATAGAAGCCCTGCCCAACCGTGTATCGGTAGCCATTTCAGAAGGCTTTGCCAAAGGTGGTGAAGGTACCCAACTCCTTGCCGAAAAAGTGGTAGAGCAGTGTCAACATCCAGCGAAATTCACTCCCCTCTATCATTCAAGCATGCCATTGGATGAAAAACTCAAAGCGGTCGCGGTAAAAGGTTATGGCGCTGCCGAGATTGCACTGAGTGATAAAGCCGCGCAGCAATTAGCCAAACTGCAAGCCCAAGGCTTTGATCATCTTGCGGTTTGCTTGGCCAAAACACCACTGTCGATTTCTACCGATCCCGCAATCAAAGGCGCTCCACGAGATTTTATCGTACCGATCCGCGAGCTGCGTTTATGTGCAGGCGCCGAATTTGTTTACGCCCTGTGTGGCAGTGTGATGACCATGCCCGGTTTACCGGAAAAACCTTCCTTTATGGCGCTCGATATCGATCAGCATGGCAACATCGTCGGCTTAAGTTAATCTTCCAATTTACTCCCGTGCTTCTCTTAGTAGCAGCACGGTGGTTCTTTCCTAAAAACGTTTCCTCTAACAAAAAGTTATCTCTGGCAAAAAGTTATCTCCAAGGCTGAAATTTCTGATCCGGTTTGCCGTTCTTTTTCTATAACTTTGTAAAGAACCAAAAGGAAATGCTCATGAAACGACTCTTTACTTGGGGAGCGCCACTGTTCGCCTTGCTGGCACTCACCCTTTCTCTGTTTAGCCAAGCGGACACCAAACCAAGTACCATCGACTCAACTTCAGCTAACTACCAGCAAGCGACATTGGCTGGCGGCTGCTTCTGGTGTACGGAATCGGATATGGAGAAACTTCCCGGTGTCGTGGATGTGATTTCAGGTTATGCCGGTGGAGATGTCGATAACCCGACTTATAAGCAAGTCTCATCGGGTAAAACGGGACACATCGAGGTCATTCAAGTGACGTTTGACCCGAAGATCGTCACTTATGAACAAGTGCTGGATAACTTCTTCCGACACATCGACCCAACCGATGATCAAGGCTCGTTTGTGGATAGAGGTGAACAATATCGCCCGGCGATTTTCTATCACAACGCCGAGCAACTTGAAGTGGCTAAACGTTTTATGATGGAGATTGACCAACTCGGCATATTCAAAAAGCCACTCAAAACCGAGTTGATTGAGTTTAAAAAGTTCTGGCCAGCAGAAGATTACCATCAGGACTACTACAAGAAGAATAAAGTCCGTTACAACTACTATCGCTACGCATCAGGACGCGATCAGTATTTGGATGAGATTTTCGGCGCTGACCGTAACACGCATCCGAAAACCCTTCGCCAATGGATTGATGAGAAAAATGGGCAAGCGAACGTCAAAGCTTATGTCCGCCCATCGGATGATCAGATCCGCGCCAAACTGACTAGCTTGCAATACAAGGTGACTCAACGCGACGGAACAGAACGTCCATTTGATAACGAGTATTGGGATAACAAAGAAGAAGGGATTTATGTCGATATCGTCTCGGGTGAACCGCTGTTCTCTTCTACCGATAAGTACGATTCCAAAACTGGTTGGCCGAGTTTCACTCAACCGCTTAACTCGAGTTACATTGTCACTAAAGATGATAATAGCCTGTTCTACACGCGTACCGAAGTGCGTAGCCGCTTTGCCGATTCACACCTCGGCCATGTGTTTAACGATGGCCCTGCTCCAACCGGTTTGCGCTATTGCATGAACTCCGCCGCGATGCGTTTCATCCCCAAACAAGAGATGGCAGCGCAAGGCTATGGCGAATATTTAGCTCTATTCAAATAATTAGCTATACCAACCCTGAAAAGCAATCAGCCCTCAAATTGAGGGCTGATTCATATTCACGTTTAAGAAAATGAATTAACGCAAACCGTGTAGGAATTCCGCACGCGTTGCAGGGTTAGATTTAAAAATCCCCCCCAAAGCGGTTGTTGTGGTGACGCTGGTCGCGTCCATCACTCCGCGAGATTTCACGCAATAGTGAGTCGCATCGATGGTAACTGCCACATCATCCGACTCAAGCAACGTTTGCAGCGCAACTAGGATCTGCTGCGTCATACGCTCTTGCACCTGCGGACGCTGGGCAAAAAAGCGCACAATACGGTTAATTTTCGATAAGCCGATGATTTTGCCGCGCGGGATGTACGCCACCGCTGCCGTGCCATCGATGGTGACTAAGTGGTGTTCACACGTGCTGGTCAGCGTGATGTCTTTCACTTTAACCATCTCACTCACTTTCATCTTATTTTCGATAACAGTGATTTTGGGGAAGTTGGCATAATCCAACCCTGAGAAGATCTCATCCACATACATCTTAGCGATGCGTTGTGGGGTTTCTTCCAAACTGTCATCCGTTAAGTCCAGTCCGAGCAGGTTGAGGATCTCACGCATATGCTGTTCGATTTTTTCCTTTTTCTCTGCTGGTGTCGCCAAGTTGGGCTGCATTGGTGTTTCCAACCCTCGGCGCTCTAGCGCATCTTTCACCAACTTCGCGGATTCGCTAAGACCTGACATTCCTCTACCTCTTAAATACCCCTTTCGGATGGCTGACAAGAATACTCGGATTTAGCGACAATTACACCCCAAAATTCACGTGGATTCTGCATCGCAGAAGGATTCTGTGCTACAGTTTGCCGCAAAAGAACAACAACATAGGACATTCCCGATGGGCTGTTGCGATGCTCCCGGCTTAATGCCGATTGAAGATGCACTTGAGAAAATGCTGTCACGCATTCAACCCGTGCAAACCACTTTACGTTTGCCTCTGCCTGAGGCGCTCGGCTATGTGCTCGCCGAGGCGATCTTATCGCCCATTCATGGGCCACC
>NZ_WPDC01000075.1:0-16106 GCF_035615595.1 Vibrio sp. R-1
CTTTAGCGCGAGCAATGGCCGCAGCGACGGCCGATTTCTTATCGTCCGCATCATCACTGGTTGATGCTTCAGTCACTTCACCTTTTTGTGCCTTGCGTTCCCGAGCTTGGCGTTTACGCTCTTCACGCAGTTTAGCCATTTCACTATTATCAGGCTCACTGGCACCACTTTGCGCTGCTTCTGCCTGTTTGGCTTTAGCGCGTGCAATCGCAGCCGCAATAGCCGGTTTTACGCTGTTATCGGTTGGCTCGAGCTGAGCTTTTTGGGCTTTAACCCGTTCAATGGCCGCCGCAATCGCATCGGAGCCACCTTGCTGCTGCATCTCTTTGCGGCGATCTTCCGCCGCTTGCTTGAAGCGATTTTCACGCTCCGCTTTATCCCGCTCCATGCGCGCTTTTTTCTCTTCGAAGCGTGCTTTTGCTCGTTCAGCGGCTTCCGCTTCTAAGCTGCGGGTACGAATTTCTGCTTTGGCTTGGCGATAGTACTGCACCAACGGAATTTCACTCGGGCAGACATAAGCACAAGCGCCGCATTCAATACAGTCTTTTAGATTGAGCTCTTCGCACTTATCAAATTCTTCGGCTTTCGCGTGCCACTGTAACTGCTGTGGTAATAGCGATACCGGACAGGCTTCGGCGCATTGACCGCAGCGGATACACGCCATCTCATTATCACTACTGGTTAACTCATTGCGTGTAGGCGCAAGAATACAGTTAGCGGTTTTAGTGATCGGCACTTGCGCATGGGGCAGAGTGAAGCCCATCATCGGGCCGCCCATGATGAGACGCGGCAGCTTTTTATCGGCTTTGTAGCCAAACTCATTGAGCAGCGCTTGGACAGGCGTGCCGAGCAATGCCCAAACGTTACGTGGTTTACGGAAACAATCACCGGTGAGTGTCACTACACGGCGGATCAGCGGTTCACCATGCACAATCGCGCGCGCAATCGCCTGCAATGAGCCGACATTTTGCACCATCAAACCGATATCGGCAGGAATACCACCTTTCGGAACTTCCAAGTTAGTCAGGATTTTGATGAGTTGTTTCTCACCACCAGACGGGTATTTGGTTGGGATAACGCGGATCACCATCGGTTTGTCTTGCGCGGCTTGTTGCAGCGCTGCAACAGCTTCCGGTTTGTTATCTTCAATCCCGATGATGGTCAGTTTTGGCTTTAGAATGTGTTCAACAATCTCGATCCCCTGAATAATTTCGTGGGCATATTGACGCATTAACACATCATCTGCGGTGATATAAGGCTCACACTCGGCGGCGTTAATGATCAAGATTTCGGTGCGTGATAGCCCAGATTGCAGTTTCTTCGCGGTCGGGAAGCCTGCGCCACCCATACCTGAAATACCTGCCTGACGGATCAGCTCCAACAGTGTTTCAGGGGACAACTGTTGATAATCGGGCTGCGGCTGTAAATCAAACCACTCTTCTTGTTGGTCTGGTGTCAGTACAATACACAGCTCGCTCAAACCGGAAGGGTGAGCGACAGTGCGCGGCTCAATAGCGCTAATGACGCCAGAAGTCGGCGCATGAATCGGCAACATGAAGGTCGACGTATATTGCGTCAGCGGCTGGCCTTTTAAAACGCGATCGCCCACTTTCACCAGTAGATCGCCGGCCTTACCAATGTGCTGCTTGAGCGGTAGTACCAGCTCATTCGGAATGCTCGCATTGATAATCGGCTGACGGTTGGATTGGTGTTTATTTTCAAACGGATGAATGCCGCCGGGGAAGTCCCAAAGCTTACCTGATTTGATTTGTTCGATTAATGACAACATACCCATCCTTAATTCGCACTTTTCTGCGCAGCAGGCGCAGAATCGGTCACATTGACCACAGGGATGGCATTGAGTTGCCACTTCCAGCTCTCTGGCGTGGTTTGTACCGGGATCATTTCAATACAGTCGGTCGGGCAAGGCGCGACGCACAGGTCACAACCCGTGCACTCATTTTTGATCACTGTGTGTACGGCTTTGTTACCGCCCACAATCGCATCGACCGGGCAAGCCTGAATACACTTGGTGCAGCCGATACACATGTCTTCATGGATAAAGGCGACCATTTTGACTTTGTCGTCCAGATCGTGGGCGGAGTCTTGAACTTCGACACCCATCAAATCTGCAAGTTTTTCAATGGTCGCTTGGCCACCCGGAGGGCATTTGTTAATCGCATCACCATTAGCAATGGCTTCGGCGTAAGGGCGACATCCAGGGTAGCCGCATTGGCCACATTGGGTTTGTGGCAGGATAGCATCTATTTGGTCCACGATAGGGTCGGCTTCTACCTTAAAGCGAATCGAAGCAAAGCCGAGAATGGCTCCAAACACGGCGGCCAATGCCGCCAGCGCAATAACAGCGATGACGATGGTACTCATTACAGTTTCACCAATCCGGTAAAGCCCATAAAGGCCAAAGACATTAAGCCTGCGGTGATCATCGCAATGGATGCGCCTTTAAAGGGAGCGGGGACATCGGCAACATGGATTCGCTCACGCATCGAAGCGAACAAGATGAGCACCAGCGAGAAGCCAACCGCAGCGCCAAAGCCATAAATGATCGATTGAATAAAGTTGTGATTTTCGTTGATGTTGAGCAGCGCAACCCCTAACACCGCACAGTTGGTGGTGATGAGTGGCAGGAAAATGCCCAGCAGGCGATAGAGTGTCGGACTAGTTTTGTGCACCACCATTTCGGTGAACTGTACTACGACAGCGATCACCAAAATAAAGCTCATGGTGCGCAGATACTCAATGCCGAGCGGACGTAACACGTAACTTTCCACCAGATAAGCGCACACCGAAGCTAAGGTGAGGACGAACGTCGTCGCCAACCCCATGCCAATGGCGGTCTCTAGTTTTTTTGATACGCCCATAAAAGGACATAAGCCCAAAAACTTCACCAGTACAAAGTTATTGACCAGCACGGTGCCGATTAACAACAAAAGATATTCGGTCATAGTTATATAAATGTTTGCTTCCGATCCCGGCATTATCCTGCTTTGCCAAAGCAATAACAACCAAGGAAAGATAAGGTTTTAGGTAGATGGAGATAAATTATACGCAATAAGTGGCAAATAGGATGCCAATGGCAGGGATTGATAGGAGATCTTGACGGGAATCTTGCAGAGAAAAACATCAATAAAAAAGCCCAGTCGTTACTGACTGGGCTCTAAATTTGGCTCCTCCTGCGGGACTCGAACCTGCGACATACGGATTAACAGTCCGCCGTTCTACCGACTGAACTAAGGAGGAATAGTTTAGGCGCGGATGTTAACGACCCAGCTAGTGGGTGTCAATGATTTTCAATGAAAAAAAGCGCACTTTTTTATGTCGTAAAGGGTTTACTTTTTTGTATCCCTTACCGCTATTGAGCTGTATTCACTTATCCACCAAATTTGTGGATAAGTGTGTTGATGGATCTTGAGTTAATGTTTGAGCGAATAAGTCTTGAGTAAATACTCAGTTTGATTTTGGTGTGGTGTTTTCGTTAAGTATTTATTTTTGTTGGGAATTTCTAGCTTTTCCACAGTGGTAACTCAGCTTAGTAAATCGATGAATTACAGACAAGAAAATGCGTTCAGAAGAAAATCTGGGGAAAACAGGTGGATTATTTTTTGGATCAAGAGTGGCGCTAGGCCGATGTAGGGCTGAGGATGTTAGCAAACCTCTATTGAGGAAGCTAGGAATATTTTCACGAAGATTAAGATCTGCCCCACAGGAACTACGAAATCTGTTTACACCACGTTGTACGTGGCAAAAAGCGAGAGAAGAAGTGCTTGATCATCCGGTCAGCATCCCGCCACAATAGCGCTCAACACAAAAGCGTGACGAGGATGCAATGAGCAAAGCATTTGAATTGGTTTCAGACTATCAACCCGCAGGCGATCAACCGACAGCGATTAAGCAATTGCTGGAGGGGTTGGAAGCGGGCTTGGCTCATCAAACTCTGCTTGGGGTAACGGGTTCAGGTAAAACCTTTACGTTAGCGAATGTGATTGCCACCGCGCAGCGTCCCACCATTATACTTGCGCCTAATAAGACACTGGCGGCTCAATTGTACGGCGAAATGAAAGCCTTTTTTCCCAACAATGCGGTGGAGTATTTCGTTTCTTACTACGACTACTATCAACCAGAAGCCTATGTGCCGACCACGGATACTTTTATTGAAAAAGACGCGTCCGTGAACGCTCATATTGAACAGATGCGCTTATCGGCCACTAAAGCCTTGCTTGAGCGCAAAGATGCGGTGATTGTCGCTTCAGTTTCTGCCATCTACGGTCTGGGCGATCCGGACTCTTATCTAAAAATGATGCTCCATTTACGTCGTGGTGATGTGATTAACCAACGCGACATGTTGCGTCGTTTGGCGGAGCTGCAATATTCACGCAATGATATGGCATTTGAGCGCGGTCAGTTCCGGGTACGCGGAGAAGTGATTGATATTTTCCCTGCCGAATCGGATCAAGAAGCTGTTCGAGTGGAAATGTTTGATGATGAAATCGAATGCATCAGTTTATTTGATCCGCTGACCGGCGTGATTACGTCACGCGATTTAGCTCGCTTTACGATTTACCCCAAAACTCACTATGTCACCCCACGCGAGCGCATTCTTGAGGCGATAGAGCAGATTAAGAGCGAGTTGCAGGTCCGCCGCCAATATTTGCTGGATAACAATAAATTGCTGGAAGAGCAGCGGATTGCTCAGCGAACTCAGTTTGATATTGAGATGATGAACGAATTGGGATTCTGCTCAGGGATCGAAAACTACTCACGTTACCTAAGTGGTCGTGCAGAAGGCGAGCCGCCTCCAACGCTCTTTGATTACTTGCCTCACGATGGCTTGCTGATCATCGATGAATCACACGTCACCGTGCCGCAAATTGGCGCGATGTTTAAAGGCGATCGTTCGCGAAAAGAAACGCTGGTGGAGTTCGGTTTTCGCCTGCCGTCAGCCTTGGATAACCGCCCACTTAAGTTTGATGAATTTGAAGCATTAGCACCGCAAACCATCTTTGTGTCAGCAACACCGAGTGAATATGAGCTCACTAAATCGGGTGGTGAAGTGGCGGAGCAGGTGGTTCGTCCAACCGGTTTGTTAGACCCGATTATTGAAGTACGTCCGGTCGCCACTCAGGTGGATGATCTGCTTTCTGAAGCGCGCATTCGCGCGGCCAATGATGAGCGGATTTTGGTGACTACCTTAACCAAACGCATGGCCGAGGATTTAACCGAATATCTGCATGAGCATGGTGTGAAAGTTCGCTATTTACACTCGGACATTGATACCGTCGAACGGGTAGAAATTATTCGTGATTTACGATTAGGCATATTTGATGTGTTGGTGGGGATCAACTTGCTACGTGAAGGTCTGGACATGCCAGAGGTCGCTTTAGTGGCGATTTTGGATGCTGATAAAGAAGGTTTTTTGCGTTCCGAGCGTTCACTCATTCAGACCATGGGTCGTGCAGCACGTAACGTGAATGGTAAAGCAATTTTGTATGCCGACTCGATCACCAAATCCATGCGTAAAGCGATCGATGAAACCGAGCGTCGCCGTGAGAAGCAGCTGGCTTATAATGAGCAGCGCGGTATCACGCCGCAGCCTTTAAAACGCAGCGTTAAAGACATCATGGAGCTGGGCGATATTGCGAAATCGCGTAAACAGAAGAACAGCAAAGTGGTGCCATTGGCGAAAGTGGCTGAAGAATCGGCGGCTTACCAAGTGTTGACCCCTCAGCAGCTTGAAAAAGAGATCAGTAAATTAGAAGCCGCAATGTATCAGCATGCACAGAACTTAGAGTTTGAGTTGGCCGCGCAAAAACGTGATGAAATTCATCAGTTGCGTCAGCAGTTTATCGCCAATAGTTAGCCTTGCTTTCATTTTTGAGGAAGCTGCGCGATAACACGACAGTGTTCGCCAATCATAGGTATCTTTATGTGAATTAGGGATAAATCAGGCGCCACTGAGCAAGTGTTTAGGAAGAGAAAAACACCGATTTCAAACACGCAGATAAAAAAATAGCCAATAGAATGAGTCTATTGGCTGTTATTTGTGAACATTGATTATTCACTAACAACGTCAGTTGGCTAGGTGACCCTTGCGGGTCAGTAGTAATCAAGCACATATCGTGCCAACTCAAATCGGTCTAGATGTGTGATGTTTGGCATCATTTATCAAGAAATCCCAATTCAAATTTGCAAAATGCAATTCCAAATGCAATTATTACAGCAAAATGCAAAATAATATGGCTAGGCTATGCAACATAATCAATCTTTGCAGAAAACAAAATATGTCCTCATGGTAGAAGACACGGCATCGGTGGCGGCGCTGTATCGTTCTTACCTCACACCGCTGGATATTGATATCAATATCGTGGGTACCGGACGCGATGCCATCGAGAGTATTGGCCGTCGCGAGCCTGACTTAATCCTGCTGGATTTACGTTTGCCAGATATGACTGGGATGGACGTACTCTATGCAGTGAAAGAGAAATCACCGGATGTGCCTATCGTGTTTATGACCGCTCATGGTTCGATTGATACGGCGGTTGAAGCCATGCGTCATGGTGCGCAAGACTTTTTGATCAAGCCGTGTGAAGCGGACCGACTGCGGGTCACAGTGAATAATGCGATTCGCAAAGCCTCGAAACTCAAAAACGATGTTGATAATAAAAATCAAAACTATCAAGGCTTTATTGGTAGCAGTCAAACCATGCAGGCGGTGTACCGCACCATTGACTCTGCGGCGAGCAGCAAAGCCAGTATTTTTATTACCGGCGAAAGTGGTACCGGTAAAGAAGTGTGCGCGGAAGCGATTCATGCCGCGAGCAAGCGTGGAGATAAACCATTTATCGCCATCAACTGTGCGGCCATTCCGAAAGATCTGATTGAAAGTGAGTTGTTTGGTCACGTTAAAGGGGCTTTTACTGGGGCGGCGACTGAGCGTCAAGGCGCGGCAGAAGCGGCTGATGGGGGAACCCTCTTTTTGGATGAATTGTGCGAAATGGATCTGGATCTGCAGACCAAACTGCTGCGCTTCATCCAGACAGGGACATTCCAAAAAGTCGGCTCTTCCAAAATGAAAAGCGTGGATGTGCGTTTTGTGTGTGCAACGAACCGCGATCCGTGGAAGGAAGTGCAAGAAGGACGTTTTCGTGAAGATCTGTACTACCGCTTGTATGTGATCCCGCTGCATTTACCGCCATTGCGCGCGCGTGGTGATGATGTGATCGAGATTGCTTATTCACTGCTTGGCTTTATGTCCAAGGAAGAGGGCAAAGATTTTGTCCGTTTGTCGGCTGAAGTGGTGGAGCGTTTTCGTCAATACGAGTGGCCGGGCAACGTGCGTCAATTGCAAAACGTTTTGCGCAACGTGGTTGTGCTCAATGAAGGTCGTGAAATCACCCTAGATATGCTGCCTCCTCCTCTTAATCAAATGTCCGCGCCGATCAATCGGGCTTTACCGCTTGCGCATGAGAATAAAGTATCCGTGCATGAGATTTTTCCGCTGTGGATGACCGAAAAACAAGCCATTGAACAAGCCATCGAAGCGTGTGATGGTAACATTCCTCGCGCCGCGACCTATCTGGATGTCAGCCCGTCAACCATCTATCGCAAGCTGCAAACTTGGAATGAAAAAGTGAAAGAAAAAGAGAAGGAACGGTAAGCGATGAGAGAATGGATCAACCAAAGCAAAATCGACTTACTGGCGAAGGAGATCGGTGAAGAAAACGTGCCGATCTTGGTCAACATTTTTCTTGGTGAACTCAATGATTACCAAAGTAAGTTAGTCAGTGATACGGTCGCGGACAAACTCGGGTATCTCAAGGAAATCAGCCATGCGCTGAAAAGCAGTGCGGCCAGTTTTGGGGCTGATCGCTTGTGCGCCAAAGCGGTGGAGTTAGATAGTCGCGCCAAATCTGGCGAGATGATGGACATCTCGCTAGAGGTGGAACACATGCTTGAGTTACTGAAGCAGACGCATCAATGCTACTCCGATTTAGTTCATTAACTGCTCTTCGATAGCTTGTCTCAGCTTCTGCCGATCATGACGCCAGTCGCGGTTGGCGGAAGCCAAATCTCGGGTAACAAAATTCCAACGCTGTTCTAACTCTGGATGAGGGTGATGGCCCAATACCACATCAATTTTGCGCCCTTGGCAGGCGCGTTCACACCATTCCAATTTTTGCTCTAAGCTCATTCGTCCTGCAGGTCCATATTCTGGCGATAGGTTCTCGACAAAAATGACTTTCGCAGTTTGATTACGAGCAATCGCCTTGCCCAATTCTGGCAGCAGAAGAGGAGGCATGACGCTGGTTAAAAAGCTTCCGGGGCCCAGAATCACGCAGTCTGCGTCTTGAATGGCGGTTACCGCTTCTTTGGTGGCCGGGACTTCAGGCGCAAGGTCAAGTCTTCGCAAATCTTGAGTCATCTCATCGACGCTGGTTTCACCGGTGACCCATTTGCCATCCATAGCGAGGGCTGCCAGATCGGATGGATGTTCAGACATCGGTAGGATATTGACATCGACTTTGAGCATGTTGCGAATAAGATTGATCGCATCCAATGGGCGCACCGAAAGGTTATCTAATGCGGTGAGCATTAGGTTGCCCAAGTTGTGGCCGTTGAGCTCCCCTGCGCCTTTAAAGCGGTATTCAAACATCATTGAACTGATCGACGGCTCGGTAATCAACTGGTTGATGCAGTTACGGGTATCTCCCCAAGCAATCCCACCTTGGCAGTGACGAATGCGTCCTGTCGAGCCGCCGTTGTCTGTGGTGGTGACTATGCCTGTGGCATTGGAACCAAACACTTTGAGCGCTGCCAGCATTCGCCCAAGACCGTGGCCGCCGCCAATCGCAACCACTTTTTTGTTTTCGTATAGAGACATAAGTTTTTTCTTATTTTTTCATAACTCGCAGCAATTTAGCGAACTTGGTTCATAATGAGTACCCATTTAGGGCTAATTTCTGCGAGGTAACCATTTTTTTCTGGTTAAGGCTAGAATCACGTACAATTATTAAGTATTTTACCAGCAGCCTGGGCTAAAGAGATGGCAACATCATAGTGCTTGGCCTTAACTCCGAGCTTATCGCGCTAAGTTTAAACCTTTAAATATGCGTTGTAAGCCAGTGACCGCTTGTCACAAGGGCAGAATTGGAAATGATTTTGCCTCCCGTATTTGGAAAGGTGTTCTGTGGCGCAACAATTCGAAGACAGATTTCAGCGTAAATTTTACTATTTACGTCTATCCATAACCGACGTTTGTAATTTCAAATGTACGTATTGCTTACCTGATGGTTACAAGCCATCAGCGGATCGCCCTGCCTCTTTTCTGACGGTGAATGAGATTCGCCGAGTGGTGAGTGCGTTTGCCCATTGTGGCACTTCCAAGGTCAGAATTACCGGCGGTGAACCTTCACTGCGCAAAGATTTTGGCGAGATTATTCATGCCATAGCGCAAACTCCCGGCATTCAAAAAGTGGCGACGACCACCAATGGCTACCGTTTAGCCAAACATATTGGTGAGTGGCGCGAAGCGGGGTTGACTCAACTGAATGTCAGCGTAGATAGCTTAGATCCACGTATGTTTGCGCAAATCACCGGTGAAAACCGCTTTCAGCAAGTGATGTCCGGCATTGATCGCGCCTTTGAAGTTGGATTCGAGCAAGTCAAAGTCAACGTGGTACTGATGAAAAATCTTAACCACCTTGAACTGCCCAAATTTATGGCGTGGATTAAAACTCGCCCCATCCAACTGCGTTTTATTGAGTTGATGCAAACCGGAGAAATGGACGCGCTGTTTGCTCGCCATCATGTTTCTGGCATTTCGATCCGCGACTATCTCTTCGGTAACGGCTGGTTACTCAAAGCCAGAGCCGATAACGATGGCCCTGCACAGGTGTTTATCCACCCGGATTTCCAAGGCGAGATTGGCCTTATCATGCCTTATGAGAAAGATTTTTGTCGCAGCTGTAACCGCCTTCGGGTGTCAGCACTCGGCAAACTGCATCTGTGCTTATTTGGCGAACAAGGCATCGAGCTACGCGATCTTTTGCAAGACGATCACCAAGAAAACGCATTGATTGAACGAATTCAAACTCAGTTGCAAAACAAGGCGGAAACCCACTTCCTGCATGATGGAAATTCGGGTGTGACGCCGCATTTAGCCTCGATTGGCGGCTGAGTTTCTACCGATAATCTGACCTCACCATTGAGGTTTAACCATTTTGAAAAGGTGAACAAATGGGTCACGCAGAAAGCAAATTTCAAGCAGCAAACATCGCCGTTTTAACCGTGTCAGATACGCGCACGGAAGAAAACGATACCTCAGGCCGTTACTTGGCAGAGCAGCTTCAAGAAGCAGGCCATACACTGGCAGATAAACAGATCGTGATTGACGATATGTACAAAATCCGTGCGGTGGTTTCACAGTGGATTGCGGATGAAACCATCCAAGCGATTCTGATCACCGGTGGCACTGGGTTTACGTCACGTGACAGCACACCTGAAGCACTTAAGCCTCTGTTTGATAAAGAAGTGGAAGGTTTTGGCGAGCTGTTTCGCATGGTTTCTTTTGAAGAGATTGGCACCTCGACCATTCAATCGCGCGCGGTTGCGGGCTTTGCGAACCACACGGTGATTTTTGCTATGCCGGGCTCGACTGGCGCATGCCGCACCGGTTGGACAAAAATCATTAAACAGCAATTGGATGCTTCCCATCGCCCATGTAACTTTATGCCGCACCTAACGGTATAGGGGAGGTTTGATGAGCCAACTCACTCACATTAATGCTTCGGGTGAAGCCAATATGGTGGATGTGTCGAATAAAGCCGATACCGTCCGTGAAGCTCGTGCCGAGGCCTATGTGCGCATGGCACCCGAAACGCTGCAACTCATCCTCTCTGGCCAGCACCATAAAGGGGATGTGTTTGCCACGGCGCGAATTGCGGGCATTCAAGCCGCGAAACGTACGTGGGAGCTTATTCCGCTCTGTCACCCGTTGCTGCTTTCCAAGGTGGAAGTACAGCTTGAAGCCTTGCCAGAACAAAACTGTGTGCGCATTGAATCGCTGTGTAAACTCAGTGGTAAAACCGGGGTGGAAATGGAAGCGCTGACGGCGGCATCGGTGGCGGCACTGACCATTTACGACATGTGCAAAGCGGTCCAGAAAGACATCGTGATTGAGAACGTGCGATTGCTTGAAAAATCGGGCGGAAAATCAGGACACTTTAAGGTGGATGCATGATTAAGGTGCTGTTTTTTGCCCAAACTCGAGAGTTGGTGGAGTGCGATAGTCTGGTGGTTGACCACGCTTTTGCAACGGTAGATGCTTTGCGCCAACATTTAGCGCAGCAGCCGGGTAAGTGGGATATGGCACTTGAACCGGGTAAGCTATTGGCGGCCGTTAATCAATCGATTGTGCCATTCGATACAGAGTTAAACGATGGCGATGAAGTGGCCTTTTTCCCACCAGTGACCGGAGGCTAGTATGGACCATCGCGTGTCGGTGCAGAAGGAAGATTTCTCTGTTGCTCAAGAATATGAAGCGTTAGCGCAAGGGACTCAAGCGGGCGCTGTGGTGACTTTTGTCGGCAAAGTGCGAGATATGAACTTGGGCGATAATGTGGTGGGATTACACCTTGAACACTATCCGGGCATGACGGAAAAATCCTTGCTGGAGATTTGCGATATGGCTCAGGAGCGTTGGCCTCTACAACGCGTTCGCGTTATTCATCGCATCGGCGATATGCTCAGCGGCGATCAAATCGTGTTGGTTGGTGTCAGCAGTGCGCACCGCAATGCTGCGTTTGCAGCGTGCGAGTTCATCATGGATTACTTGAAAACCCGCGCGCCATTTTGGAAAAAAGAGCTGACGACCGAAGCGAGTCGCTGGATTGATTCACGCGACAGCGATCATCAAGCCGCGCAGCGCTGGGAATAAGGGGAGTAACAAGGCTATTCATGCCAAGTGGTACTACTAAACATATGAATGGTGCCACGTTGCTCATGTTTGGCATGAAACAGCGCTTTATCAGCCACTAACACAAGCTTTTCCGCGGTCATTTCTTTCTCTATTTGATCACAGTGGCGAATACCTATGGTAATCGTCACATGATCCGCCACTCGAGAACTCAGGTGTGGGATGTTCAGCTCATGAATCATCGCCATCAGTTTTTCGGCTCGTTGCTGGCTCTGCTTTGCATCGACTCTGGTCATAAAAATCAAAAATTCATCCCCGCCGTAGCGAAAGCAGAGATCGAGATTCGATTTCCATTGACGCAGCGTTTGGCTGACCTTGCGCAGGACATCATCGCCTTGAATATGGCCATATCCGTCGTTGTACTCTTTGAAACAGTCAATATCGATCATCAATAATGCGCTGCTGACCCGATCGAGTCGGGCGATGTCCAGTGCTTGCGGCAGCAACGAATCCATTGCGTAACGGTTGTACACTTGGGTTAGATGATCCATATGAGTCAGGTGCTCAAGTTCCAACTGATGCTGCGCGAGTTTTTCAACCGTGTGCTTGTAGTCTGAGATATTACGTACAGTCCATAACACCATGTCTGTGTTGGGAAGAGGGATGACTAATGCGGAGAAATACTGCTTTTGGCTTGGCCCAGGGACATTGTCAAAACAGGGCAACTGGGTTGGATCAATTTCATATTCCAACTCTTTGGCACAGCCTTGCTCGATCGCTTGTTGGATGACGTCAGTAAACCAAGCAGCCTGTGCTGCTGGTAACACATCATACTGGTTTAAACCGACCAGATAAGAGGGGTTGTGATGACGCTCACTGTCCGTACCTCCCCATGCTTCGATATACACCCCTTGCTTATTGATGAGAAAAGTGGGCTCAGGCAGTGATTGAAAAATAAACTGCAGAATTTCAGGATTGGCAATAATCGTCGAGGAAAAAATAGAAGTCACCGACCTGATTCCTAATGAGTGATCGCTTATTACTCTATTTATAGATGATCTTACTCAGAACGGATACGGGTAGGCCGTCACATTCATTCTCAAAAGCTCATGTTCATAAAAAGGATGAATTTTTGGAAATTGTGTGGTGCAACCACAAAATGAAACAGGATAAATGGCTCATTTTGAACAACACTTAACTCAATCAGCGTGAGATGGGTTTAATAAAGGAGAACAGGATGGACTCACTGAAAGTCAGCGATTATATGACCCTACAAGCGGTAACGTTCAGTCCAGATATGTCGCTCAGTGCCGCGCTCGAAAAAGTGGTGCGTTCAGACAACATGGGCGGCCCTGTGATTGATGCGCAGCGGCATGTGATTGGCTTTTTATCCGAACAGGATTTGTTGGATAAGCTGGTGCATGCCAGTTATCACTGCCAAGATGCCCATTTGGTGAGTGATTGTATGCACAAAGAGGTGCTCTCGGTTGCGCCAGAGACCTCCATTATTGAGCTTGCGGCGATGATGAAGGTCGGAAAACCGAAAATGTATCCTGTGGTGAGTGATGGCAAATTGGTCGGTGTGATCACGCGGCGTGATGTGCTACGAGCCTTGAGCAAAACCTTAACCAACTGTTTTCAACATCCGGTTTAATGTGACCGATGAGCATGTCCAACTTTTTATGCTTTTGTGCTTGAATCCGCTTGACCTTGAAGTTGACTCCAAGGTGTAAGCTGATCACAGCACACAAAAAGGAGATGGAAATATGTGTACTAAACACCATGCTTGTCGTTCAAAATCGTTAACTCAACCTATGCACCGCCACCAAACGAGCTGTGACGGAAGCCCCAAAATTGTCGCCATTCGTGCGGCAGGCGTAAGCGCTTCTTGTGACGGCGATAGTTGCTGTACCAGTGAGGGTGGTGGCGGTGCGACGTTGGAAGAAGACCCCGAGCGACGTCACGAACCACGTTCATCACACTATCAGCAGAGTTGGTATATCGCAGGAATGGATTGCCCTTCTTGCGCACAAAAAATTGAAAAAGCCGTTAAGCAGTTGGGTGATGTCACTCAAGTGCAGGTAATGTTCGCTACTCAGAAATTGGTGGTTGGCTTTAATCAACCCTCAACCGCGCCGCTTATCGAACAAGCGGTACGCGACAGCGGTTTTAGCCTAAACCCAGCCGCCAGTTCAGCGGCAACACTATCCCAATCCAAGCCGCCCTTCTGGCAGAGTGAAAACGCACGAATTCTCGGTATCGCTGCGCTGATGGCAGTAGGTGCCTTAGTCAACTCTAGCGAGATTAGCCGCTGGATTTATACGCTGACTTGTCTATTGGGGCTGTTCCCTATCCTTCAACAAGCTTGGCGTCTCACCAAATCGGGTTCTCCTTTCTCGATTGAAACCTTAATGTCGGTTGCCGCAATTGGCGCGCTTTATTTGGGGGAAACCTTAGAAGCCGCCATGGTATTACTGCTGTTTTTGATTGGTGAGCGCTTGGAGGCTTATGCCGCTTCTCGGGCACGTACGGGCGTACAAGCCTTGATGGCGCTGGTGCCAGAAACGGCGATTCGTATAGAACATGGAGATCGTGTCACCGTTCCTGCCGCGCAGTTGCAACCGGGCGATGTCATTGAAGTGGCTCCCGGAGGTCGTTTACCTGCGGATGGGCGCTTACTTGCCGCCGCCAGTCTGGATAACAGTGCGTTAACGGGCGAATCCTTACCTGTCGAATTAACGGCAGGGGAGCGGGTTTCTGCAGGTTGTGTAGTCGTGGATAAGGTGGTGCAGATTGAAATCACCTCGAAACAAGGTGAAAACGCCATCGACCGCATTTTGCATATGATTGAAGAGGCGGAATCGCGCAAAGCACCCCTGGAGCGTTTTTTAGATAAATTCAGTCGTTGGTATACCCCGCTGATGATGCTGGTCGCGCTCGCCGTGATTGTGGTCCCGCCATTAGCGTTTGGTGCCGATTGGCAGACTTGGATTTACCGTGGCCTTGCTTTGCTGCTCATCGCTTGTCCTTGTGCGCTAGTGATCTCCACACCTGCGGCGATCACTTCGGGTTTGGCGGCGGCGGCGCGTCGTGGGGCTTTAATTAAAGGTGGTGCGGCATTAGAGCAATTGGGAAAAATCGAGACCATTGCCTTTGATAAGACAGGTACTTTGACTGAAGGTAAACCGCAAGTCACAGACCTTATCCCGCTGCAAGGTTGGGATAGCACGACCTTATTAGCTCGGGCTGCTGCGATTGAGATGGGATCACATCATCCCCTAGCGACCTCGCTGGTGGCAAAAGCGCAGGCGGAGCAACTTACCATCCCACAAGCGCAAGAGCGTACCGCCTTGGTTGGGCGAGGCATTAGCGGCCAGATTGATGGTGTACAGTATCGTCTGCTTGCGCCAAATCGGGTCGAAACCAAATTGTCCGACGTGGTGAAACAGCATGTCGAAATGCTTGAAGCTGAAAGTAAAACCGTAGTCGTGATGCTGGCAAGTGACGCGGTGGTTGGTGTGATTGCTTGGCAAGACACGATGCGCAGTGATGCACGTCAAGCGGTCGCCGCCTTACATCAACTCGGGATTAACGCCTTGATGCTGACGGGAGACAACGAACGCAGCGCGGCCGCAATGAGCCAGCAACTGAATATGGATTTTCGGGCAGGTTTATTGCCGCAAGATAAAGTCGGCTACATTCAGCAGTTGGCGCAACATCAACGTGTCGCCATGGTGGGCGATGGCATTAACGATGCCCCAGCCATGAAAGAGGCGAGTATTGGTATCGCAATGGGCGGCGGCACCGACGTCGCGCTAGAAACCGCCGATGCAGCACTGACTCACAATCGCTTGATTGAGTTGGCGGGGATGATTGAGCTGTCTCGTGCTACGTTGGCCATCATTCGCCAAAACGTGGTCTTAGCCTTGGGACTTAAGGCGGTGTTCTTAGTCACCAGTTTACTTGGCATCACCGGATTATGGATGGCGGTGTTGGCCGACAGCGGTGCAACCGCACTGGTCACGCTCAATGCACTGCGTCTGCTTAAATTCCGCTCTTCGACTTCGGAATAAGGTCGTTTAACTAGGAGGTTCGCCTCCTAGTTTTTCCGTATGTGGTTCAAGTCTCAACGACTATACCAAAACTACTTGGAGTTGCAGGTAGACGGCAAGAG
>NZ_WPDC01000076.1:0-15961 GCF_035615595.1 Vibrio sp. R-1
CTTTTGAAGAGTGCCCTCCTTCGATTATCGATTTAGCCGTGCGCGATCGCCGTTGGTGTCAAGGCAACCTGCAACACAGCCGCATCATAGGCACCAAAGGTCTGCACTGGATCAGTCGTTTGCACCTGACTACGGGCATTATGTCCTACCTCTCTTCGCCATTTTGGCTGCTATTGATTTTGTCGGGTTTGTTACTGGCACTGCAAGCGCACTTTATTCGTCCTGAGTATTTTACCGAGCAGTTTTCACTGTTCCCAACTTGGCCGGTCATGGACTCCGCACGCGCATTGCAACTGTTCTACATCACCATGGGTATTCTATTTAGCCCGAAAATTTTCGGATTACTGCTGCTGATGTTTGATGGTGAAATGTGTCGTACCTTAGGGGGACGACTGAGAGTCATACTCAGCGCGGTGACAGAGATCCTACTGTCTGCACTGGTCGCTCCCATCATGATGCTCATCCACTGTGGCGCGGTTGTGTCGATTTTGTTTGGACGTGATAGTGGTTGGGCTCCTCAACGACGTGATGACGGTAGCTTGCCAATCAAAGACTTGCTGTACCGCCACCGTTGGCATATGACAGCGGGAGTACTCCTTGGTTATGCCGCTATGCTCGACTCATGGACCCTACTGGCGTGGATGTCTCCAGCCTTAATCGGTTTGTGGTTCTCAGTACCACTCTCTGGGATCACGGCGTCATACACCATCGGAGCTTGGTTTAAACAAAAACGCATTCTTGCGACTCCAGAAGAAATTGAAACACCGGCGATTGTGCTTGCTGCGCAAGCTCGTCGTGACGAGTATGTGATGGATCTTCAGGAAGTATGGAACGCACGCATGGTACTTGCTGATCACAACTTGATCGCTCTACATATTGCGATGATGGATAAACTGCCGTCGCGCCAACCCGGCACCGCGATTGAACCTTTGGATGCGGTAGCACGCATTAAAGTACAGGAAGCGGAGAGTCAGGAAAGCCTACTGGCGCTACTGACCAAAGTCGAACTGAGTTATGTTCTGGGCAATCCCCTACTGATCCAGCAGGTAGCCAAACTGCCACCAACACTTATCAATGACACTATTGAACCACAGGCACTCCAAAGAGCCTAAGACACCATTGATGATCTAAAAGTCCGGCATAAATGCCGGACTTTTTTATGCCTTTATGAATTGCTTGATAGCGGTGTCGCACTAAACTCAGGTTCGGTTTTTAACCCTTTCCATAAGCTGACGCACATCAGTAGCAAGATCACCGTAAATGGCAAGGCTGTAGAGATAACGCCCGCTTGCAGCGCTTGCACCGCTTCCGAACCTCCAATCCATAGCAGTGCAACCGCGACTGCGCCTTCGAGTACCGCCCAAAATACACGCTGCAATACAGGTGAGTCCAATTTGCCGCCTGAGGTAATACTGTCAATGACCAGTGAACCCGAATCTGACGATGTAATAAAAAATACCAAAACCAACACCACGGCAATCACAGATAGCACCTTACCGAAAACCAGCGAATCAAACATCTGGAACATGGCCAGCGAAACATCGGTTAAGCCATTTTGACCTAACACGCCGATTTCATTAATCACTTGATCCACGGCCAGACCACCAAATACCGACATCCACACCAGTGTCACTAACGTTGGGATCAATAAGACCGCCACAATGAATTCACGAATGGTACGTCCTTTAGAAACACGTGCGATGAACATGCCCACGAACGGTGACCATGAAATCCACCATGCCCAGTAGAAGACCGTCCAACCTTGGAACCACACTTCATCTTCACGACCATGAGGATTACTCAGCGGGATTAAGTTTTGTAGGTAAGCCATTAAAGTCGTCGGAATCGAAGTCAATGTGACGCTATAACCAATCACTGCCACCAGTGCGAGCAATAAAAACGCGACAATCATATTGATGTTAGAGATGACTTTCACCCCTCCATCAATACCTCGAACCACAGACAATGTGGCTAAACCCGTCACCACACAGATCACCGCAATTTGTAGCCCAATGCCCGATTCAAAACCAAATACATGGTGGATACCAGAAGCCGCTTGCTGCGCCCCAAGACCGAGAGACGTTGCCAAACCAAACAGCGTGGCTAATACCGCAAGAATATCGACCACATGCCCCGCCCATCCCCAAGCGCGATCACCCAGTAGCGGATAAAAAACCGAGCGCATTGAAAGTGGCAAGCCTTTGTTGTAGCAGAAAAAAGCCAATGATAGAGCAACAACACCATAAATGGCCCACGGGTGAAGTCCCCAGTGGAACATGGTTGCTCCCATCGCCAGTTGCGCAGCTTGAGGAGTGTTGGCTTCTACGCCCAGTGGTGTTTCATACCAGCCCGTATAATAGGCCACGGGTTCTGCAACACTCCAGAACATCAAACCAATTCCCATCCCTGCAGCAAACAGCATCGATAACCAAGATAGAAAAGAGTGGTCCGCTTTCGCGGCCTGTCCACCTAACCGAATTTTACCAAACGGTGAAATGACCAATCCGATACAAAACAGTAGGAATAGGTTACCCGACCAGATAAACAACCAGTCGAAGCCCGCAATAATGTTCTGCTTTACGGTATCAAGCCCAATCTTAGCTTGGTGGGCATCCACGAGTACGGTCAGTAGTAAAAATGCAGCAATCAAACCTGCACTGATCCCAAACACGGGATTGTGCACATCAAACCCCCATTTCTGCACATTATCTTGGCCTACGGTGTAGTCCGTATTATCGATACTGTACTTATCAATTTCTTTTGTCATGTATCCTCTCTGAGTCATTTCAATCGAGCTCAACAACAATGACAACAAAGCATTTTCGGTTTATTAATCACAAATTGCTTTGTACTCATTGTTAATTCCATTCATTAAAAGCACGATTATTTTACATAGATCACAGAAAAGATCTAGCTTTCAGACCATTTAAGTCAGTTTAAGATAGAGACCCCCTTGTTCATGTCAAAAAACCATATCAGAAACTACCGAAATTTAATTCCTACTCAAAGCATCCGTCTGGAATGCAAAATTCAAAAACTATCGCAATAACGCTATGGGTTACTGTTAGCTCAACACTTTAAAAATCCAGGTAAGTAAGGTATGGTTCGCGACAGATTCAGCACAAACTGGGTGAACCCTCTGTGGAAAAACACGAAGAAGTATTAGTCGCACTGCGCCAGATCATCCGCGCCATTGACCTACACTCCAAAAAACTTAATAAGGACGCAGGGCTCACCGGCCCCCAATTGATTTTGATGCGTTCAATTCATGACTTAGGTGAACAGGTCACCATCCGTGAGCTCGCGGTGCATACCAATATGAGCCAAGGCACGGCTACCACGATTTTGGATCGATTGGAGCGTAACGGCTATGTACAGCGCGTGCGCAGTAACAGTGATAAACGCAAAGTTCATGCTCACTTAACCGATGAGGGGCGTAAGCTGCTCGCACAAGCCCCACAGCCTTTACAAGAGAGCTTTGTTGAGCAATTCCATCAATTACAAGATTGGGAACAGAGCTTACTGCTCTCTTCTGTACA
The DNA here is from genome assembly GCF_035615595.1 of Vibrio sp. R-1. NCBI lineage: Bacteria > Pseudomonadati > Pseudomonadota > Gammaproteobacteria > Vibrionales > Vibrionaceae > Vibrio > Vibrio sp. R-1. The sequence continues at coordinate 3,540 of NZ_WPDC01000076.1, forward strand.
ACGCATCTCTGCCATGATGAACGCGCAAGATATGGATGCCGCGCCAATGCTGACGATTGGTAGCATCACGCAGCCAGAATAGTTCACTCCAGTAAACCATGTTGTAGCGCGTATTGAGCTAACTCTGCCGTGGAGTGGATGTCGAGCTTATGCTTAATATTTTGCCTATGGGTTTCGACCGTGCGATAGCTGATATTCAGCAAGGTCGCGATTTTTTTACTGCTGCAACCTTGTGCAACCATACGTAAAATTGCCTCTTCACGGCGGCTCAGCGGGTTTGGCTTATTCGCCACAGGTAAAATCTCTTGGCTAAACAGTGTCGAGGTGGTGGATTCGCAGAAGTACGTCGCGCCTTGATGAACCGTTTTGATCGCTTGCACCATTTTCAGTGCTGAGATTTCTTTGAGCATGTAGCCCATCGCGCCGGCTTGCATCACTTGCATAATGTACTCGCGGTTATCATGCATGGTCAGCATCAATACTTTGGTGTGAGGAACTTCTTCTTTGATCAAGCGGGTGGCTTCAATACCGTTCATAATCGGCATACTCACATCCATCAGCACCACATCCGGTTGGTGAAGTTTGACCAATTCTAAAGCTTCCAATCCATTACTCGCCGTGGCGACAACCTCGATTTCCGGCTCTTGCTCTAAACGCGCAATAAAACCATCCAACACCACCTGATGATCATCCACCATCACCACTCTGATTGGTTTATCCATAAACACTTCCATCCAACTTCAGTAAAACCGTAATTTCGGTGCCCAATTGTGGCTCGCTGCTTAATTCAAATTCCCCACCAATAAACTCCACACGTTCGCACATGTTACGTAAACCAATCCCGCGTTTTTGCAGCGCTTCTTTGCTGGAAAATCCTACCCCATCATCACGCACCATAAGCTGCAACATATCACCCATTTGCTGCAGTAATACCGTGACTTTCTCGGCTTTGGCGTGTTTTTCAATATTATTGAGTGACTCTTGCACCACTCGATACAACGTGGTTGCCACTTCCGATTTTAGCTTGCCCGGTTGGGTGTCAAACAACATCTCGATCTCCATTTGTGAATGCAGTTTGAAATCCTCAAGCAGCGTTGTGAGTGCCGCTTGTAAACCGAGATCATCCAGCGCACTAGGGCGCAAATGGTGTGAAATTCGCCGAACTTCATTAATTGCAGTCATCAACGAGTGCTGGGATTTTTCCAGATGCACGATCTGTTTAGGGTCGTTCAGTTGGTTGGCCAGTAACTCAAGATGACACTTGCTAGACACCAATAACTGATTAATTCCGTCATGCAGTTCGCGGGCGAGATGCTTCTTTTCATCTTCCTGAAACAACACGGTTTTGTGTACCAAATCTTTGAGATTCTTATCCGCCAAACGGTGTTCATGCAGGTTGATGGCTAAGGTCAACACAATGATCACCGCTACAGTGACTATCAAAATCACCACAACAGAAAAGAAGGTGGTATCAATATTTGCGTTCACTGCCGCTTGCATCTTCTCGACTTCATGACTGAGATCTTCAATGTACAAGCCAGTGCCGATCATCCATTCCCAGTCGTCAAGCCAAGCCGAATAGCTGAGTTTAGGGACCGTCTCTCCACTTGAGGGTTTGCGCCACAAATATTGGTGATACCCACCACCCGATTGAGCTTGGAAAAGAAGCGCTTGGATGAGAAAGTCACCGCGTTCATCTTGCAACTGCCATAAGTTTTGCCCTACCAGCTCAGGCTGGATCGGATGCACCAAGTTCGTGCCCTGAGCATCATAAGCGAAAAAATAGCCATCAGATCCATAACGAATATTGGTTAATACTGCTTTGACCTGCTGTTTGGCTTCCGCTTCACTTAAGTTGGGATTACTGGCAATCAACCTCACCGCATCAAACGCCACCTCGACGCTGTCTTTGAGTGAGGTTTCGCGCTCTTCCATCAGCTTAGCTCGGAAGATCTCAATTTCACGCTGGCCTAAGGTTTTAGCCTGATGGATCGAAATCCAACTGATGCTTGCTGTGGCAATTAAGAGAGGCAGTAAAGCCAGCAAAATCAATTTGGCTTTGAGAGGCATTCCATTTCCTCATAAAAAAACTGCTTTCCGACCCTTCGAAAAGCAGTTTCACTCTAACAACTTGTTGTTGTGGATTGAATTTCGATACGCTCACTCTTGAGTCGGATCACATTCCATAGAAATCACATTCCATAGAAGCTTGGGAATACCATCAACGAAATCAAAACCAAAATCTGGATCAGGATAAAAGGCACAACGCCGCGATAGATGTCCATGGTGGTGACCGACTTTGGCGCAACCCCTTTCAGATAGAACAAACTAAACCCGAACGGCGGAGTTAAGAACGACGTTTGCAAGTTCATCGCAATTAAGATAGCAAACCACGTCATATCCACATCCATCAGCACAGCGACTGGAGCCAAAATCGGTACTATGATGAAACAGATTTCTACGAAGTCGATAAAGAAACCCAGGATTAAGATCACCAACATAGTGACAATCAAGAAGCCCCATTTATCTCCGGGCAGATTCATCATCCACTCTTCGACCAGCTCATCACCACCGGTATAAGTAAACGCCATCGAGAACGCGGTCGCGCCGAGCAAAATAGCAAATACCATGGCGGTCACTTTGACGGTTTCTTTAGAGGCATCATAGACCATTGACCAACTGAATTGACCATACGCCAATGCCAGTAAAATCGCGCCCGCACCACCAAGTGCTGCGGACTCTGTGGGCGTCGCCACACCAGCGAAAATCGAGCCCAGAACCACCACAATCAGCGCCAACGGCGGGATAACCGCTTTCAGTGCTTTCACCACTTCTTGACGACGTGATAAATCGGCATCAGGTTCAATAGGCATCGCCGCTTGCGGATTCAGCTTGGCGTAAATCAGGATGTAGATGATATACGCCGCCACCAGCATCAAACCCGGCCAGAGTGCGGCTTGGAACAGATCGCCAACCGGAACCCCAAGCACATCACCCAATAGAATCAATACGATAGAAGGCGGAATGATTTGTCCAAGGGTCCCCGACGCACAGATGGTGCCACACGCCAACCCTTTGTCGTAACGGTATTTGAGCATCACAGGCAGTGAGATTAGTCCCATCGCCACAACCGATGCCCCCACTACCCCTGTCGAAGCGGCGAGTAACGTGCCCACCAATACGGTAGAAATCGCCACACCACCGTGAATGCCACCAAATAAGCGCCCCATCGACTCTAATAATTGCTCCGCCAGCTTGGTTTTTTGTAGCACCAAACCCATAAACACAAACAGCGGCACCGCCATTAACACGGTGTTTTCCATGATCGATTGAATGCGGTAAGGCATGAACGCAAACATCTCTATGCCTTCAGCCCACACGCCAAAAATCAGCGCAATGCCACCAAAAGTAAAAGCGACGGGGAAACCCAGTAGTAGCGCAAACAGGGCAACGAAAAACATCACAATACCAATCATACGTTTCCCTTACTTAGTTTGGTCTGCGTGCATCAGACGTGGGTTAAACACTTTATTGAGCGAGTGGATGATCAAGCCGACGCCACTTATCGCCATGAAAGTGAAAGAGACTGGGATCATCGCCTTGATAATCCAACGATATGGCAAACCACCCGGGTCACCGGACGTTTCACCCAGCGCGTAGCTTTCTTTGGCAAAGTCGATCCCGAAATAGACCACCAACAAGCAGAACGGCAACAGGAAAAACAGAGTGCCAAGAATGTCGATCACCGCCTGTGCTTTCATCGATAAACGTTCATAGAACAGATCGACTCGTACATGGCCGCCCGCTTTAATGGCGTAAGGAATACCAAGTAAAAAAACCGTGGCAAACAGATGCCACTCTAATTCTTGAAAGGCGATAGAAACATCGTTAAAGGCATAGCGCATCACAACGTCATACACGACGTTGGCCACCAACAGAATAAACAGAATACTGGAGAGCCACCCCAGTAGATCGCTAAGACGGTTAAATAACCGCTCAACATAAATCAGACTTCTCATTACACACTCCCTGTCTAATCAAATTGCTCCGTGTCACGAATGTGCACGGAGCTTATCGTTATGTGCTTTTCTTGGGCTTCCTGCACACGCAGTTCAGCTTATCATTGTGATTCGCTATTGAGGTAGGCTCGCAGTGAAATATCTGTCCAACTACGTGTTTGTTTTAGATAGTTGGCTTGCGATTCTTGGATCTCTTTAGCCAGTGGATCTTCTGCTGCGTGTTTCGCCAGTAGTCGGTCGTTAACCTCACGCAGGGCTTTAATCACAGGCGCTGGGAAGGTCTTCACTTTCACATCTGGGAACTCTTGGGTAATCGAAACCCAGTTTTTGCCACTTTCATGAACTGATTGAACATACATGTCGTAAGCCGCAGTGCGCATCGCAACACGTAAGATTTCACGCAGATCTTCAGGCAATTTATCCCACGTCTTTTGGTTGACTAAGAATTGCAGCTCAGTTGCTGGCTCATGCCAACCGGTGTAGTAATAAGGCGCAATCTTGTGGAAACCCATACGTAGGTCAAGTGACGGCCCTACCCACTCTAGCGCATCAATCGTGCGACGCTCGAGCGAGGTGTATAGCTCTCCCGGAGCAATGTTGGTGGGTTTGGCACCGAGCTCCGCTAACACTTCTCCGGCAAAACCGGGAATGCGCATTTTCAGCCCTTGCAGATCTTCAACGCTGTTGATCTCTTTTTGGAACCAGCCGCCCATCTGCACGTCAGTGTTACCACCGGGGAATGAGAGCATATTGTGTGGAGAGTAAACCTTCTCCATCAGTTCCATACCACCACCGTGGTAGAACCATGCGTATTGCTCGCCCGTCGTCATACCAAAAGGCATAGAGGTAAAATACAAAGTGTTCGGAACTTTGCCTTTCCAGTAATAAGACGCGGAGTGTCCCATGTCGTATTGGCCCGATTTCACCATATCAAACACACCCAGTGGCGCTTTATGTTTGTTGGCAGAATCAATGCGAATTTGTAAACGGCCATTGGACATTTTCTCCGCCATTGCCGCCATATTCTTTGTGGTGTCGCCGAAGATTGGGAAGTTAGGTCCCCATGTCTCAGCCAGTGTTAAACGGTAAACTTTCTCTTCTGCAAAAGCGGAAGTTGTGAGCAGCGCAACACCCGCCGCAATAAGCAGCACGCTTCGCTTCATAACTCGTGATACAGATTGATGAATCAGACTCATGGTTTGACGTCCTTGGTTATCCATACCTGCGCACCCTGCAACAGGCTCGTCAACAATGTGGTCGATATTCGTAAGACAAGAAATCGGCGAGACCACGCAGCCAAGTAACACCCTAACCGCACGACTTAGCCATTCGTCTTAAGTATTACTACGTAGGACAAAAACAAAATTCATTGAAAAACAAAATGATAAAGAAAGATTAATGAATATATGATAGGGAAATACGTAGTCATTTCTACGTGAGAGGATTTTAAAGAAAAGAGTAAAAAATGTGACAAAGGCATAGCTATCACTTGCAAGACGATAACAGCTCAAGTGAACTAGGAGCCAGTAGATACCTTGGTCAGCAGTAGCAAAGCTCCGATAACGGAGCTTTACTTAGAACTTACACCGCCAGAGTGTAAGTCACTTTATTGCCGACTTGGTTTTTCTCAACCAGCTTTTCATCGAGCAGTTTTTTTAGCGCGCCCGCGGCCCATGCAGAAGCTTTCGCTTCCTCTTGGCCTGCAAGCAAACCAATCGCTTTGGGGTTAATCCCCTCAACTGCACCACGCACAATCTCGAGGACTTGCTGCTGTTTTGGCGTCAGTTGACAAGTCACCGTTGGCGTTGGCGTTGCCGCTTGCTCAGATTGGTGTGCCGAAAGGGCCTTTGAGTGCACGGATTGCGCAGGTTTCTGCACAGAGGTGCTCGATTTTACCGTCGCTTTTACCGTGGCAAGGTTAGCAACGATCGCTTTAATGCGTTTTTGCAGCTTAGCCTGCACTTTACGCTTATGAGCTAATCTCATCGGGTCGGTCTCCATTTCACTGCCCAAAGGCAGTCATAAAATTTTGAAGCGCGCTTTATAGCAAATTACGTTCGACGTTTGTAGGGATGAGGTCAAGTTCTCGGCGACAAATGATCTTTAGCCCGCTTAGATGACTATAATTTGGGCGACACGGCCAAAGAGTGAGAAGGGCATGCCCACTTTGCAACTGTACAATCATCAGATCCATTTCACGCCTTTCGTGATAAAGGGACTGTTAGCCTTGGCTGGCCTTATCACTTTGGTAGTGATTGGCATCGCCGAATCCCTTTTGCAAGCCGTGGTCGGAATACTCGCGCTCATGGCTTGGGCAGGCATTGCCTACTGGTTGATGTTAAAAGGACAAGTGGCTTACACATTAACGGCAACCCATCTCCAGCAGCATTTTTATCAAGGCGGTTGGGTGGTGAAATGGAATAATATCAGCCAGATTGGTGTGTGCAGTTACGAGCGGGAAGGCTGGCATCAACCTCTACCTTGGGTTGGCATTCGTCTTAAACATTACGCGCCCTACCTCAACAGTATTTGCCCTCGCTTATCGACCCAACTGTTGCTCAGTCAACGCGCCTTACTCTATCTCGGTGCTCAACAAAAAGCGCGGCATCATCAATTTGAAGATCTGGTATTGGACTCCACACCCTATGTGGACGCCGAGGGCAAACAATACACCGGACTGCAAGCCATGCTGGCCAATCGAATGCAGTATCAACGAGACTTCTTTGGTTACGATATTTTTATTTCAGAGCAGGACTTAGATCGCAGTGCGGAAGAGTTTGTCGGATTGGCTCGGCGCTATCTTGCCGCTGCCGAGCCAGAGGATCTTCAGTAGAGCGGCATTTCGTCCGCGACAAATGGGTTGCTGGCACGTTCACGGCCAAAGGTAGATTGGGGGCCATGACCGGGGATGAAAGTGACATCGCTGCCAAGCGGCCAGAGTTTATTTTTGATAGACGCAATCAGAGTATTGAAATCCCCTTGCGGGAAATCCGTACGGCCAATACTGCCGTTAAACAGCACATCACCCACAAACGCCAAACGTGCCGCTTCACTAAACAGCACAACATGACCTGGTGTATGTCCGGGAGTATGGATAACTTGCAGAGTTTGCTGACCAAAGTGGATCACATCGCCATCATCGAGCCACTCATCAGGTTCAAAGGCTTCCGTAAGCGGAAAGCCAAACATTTTGCTTTGCCCTTCGAGCCCTTGTAGCCAGAAATTATCCGCTTTGTGCGGCCCGACAACCCGAGTTCCACCGAGAGCTTGCGCCAGTGACTGCGTACCACCAACGTGATCAAGGTGACCATGAGTCAGTACCAGTTGGGTTACTTTTACGCCTAGCTCCGCGATCAACATCGCGAGCTGTTTCACATCACCCCCCGGATCCACCACTATGCCTTCCATGGTTTCATCACACCACACGATAGAGCAGTTCTGAGCAAAGGCCGTAACAGGCACCACCTGATATTGTAAAGACATAAACCTATCCTGTCTGATTCTTAACTGGCAGGCACTATGTCATTAACGCCCGCCTTTGACAAGTTAGGCACCGACCCATTGGCGTACAGGACCGGTATCAATGTGGATAAATTGGCTTTTCGGATAGTAACCAACACCACCCGCTTGCAAACTGATCGCCGCTTCACGGATTTTCTTTAGCGACACACCATCCAAACGGAAATCGATAGCCTGCCCAGACATGTGGTAACTTTTCTTCGCCACGCCTTTTGATTTACTGCGTAGCTGCTTGTTTGTCGCGGGAGAGCGGTAACCAGAGACAATATGCACCTCGGCTTGAGTGCCAAGTAGCAATTGGATTTGGCACAGTTGATCAAACAGCAACTTATCCATGGCATGCACTTCGTCACGACGAAAATCACGGCATAAATGATTCAGCCGTTTCAATTCAGAACGAACGTAATTTTTGCCATTAAAATAGCGCGTTTCAATGCTTTCGCCTGTATGTAAGTTGCTTAATGCCAATTCTCTTGGCTTGGCGGCATAACTCGCGAACGCGATGCTGGGCGTACAGGCGGCTAAAATTAATCCGCCCGCAGTCAGTTTTAAGAAATCTCGACGTGTTGTTTGCACTTTAATTACCTACCGAACTGGGCTCTATCGATACGGAAAGTACCGGACTCTGGGTTCGATATCAAATGCATAAAACGTGCTAACTATCACTGATTCTAGAGAGAATCTCGCTTATTCCTTGAGCAGAAAGGAAAAATATCTGCTGTCAAATTTTAGTCAAATTTGGAGACGCGTCACCATTGCCGAGAGCTAAAGCATCATAGTGATAAATATCATCACGATAATGCAGTACACCTTCTTCATACCACACGGTCTGATAGATGATGTGGACTGGAATGCGCTTTTTGAGCGCAATCGCTTGGGTGCTCACTGGAAAATCGTCGAGCGTAATGCCCTGATTAGCGAGTAAGGTTTGCGCAAACTTTTCAGCGTTTTCTACCCGAATACAGCCAGAACTGAACGCCCGAGACGCGTTATTAAACAGATGCTTGCTCGGCGTATCATGCAGATAGATAGCGCGTGAATTGGGCGTATTAAACTTATAGGTCCCAAGCGCATTTTGCACGCCTGCCTGTTGGCGCAGACGGTATGGGAAGGTTTCCGGTTCAACGGTTTCCCAATCAATCAGAGCAGGGTCAATCACTTCTGGATCGCTCCAACCACGAATGATTTCCATACGATGATTGGCGAGATACTCACTATCACGTTTCACCATGGGTAGGATGTCTTCCACCATGATTTTATGCGGCACATTCCAAGTTGGATTGATGATCAGTGAATCGAGTTTGGTATTCATCACCGGTGTCGGTCTGGTGGTTTTGCCTACCACCACCTTGGCTTCAAAGACTTCGCGGCCGGCATCCCAATACTTCATATCAAAACCGGGCACATTGACCACAATCATGCTGTCTTGCTGGGTTGGCCATAAGCGAATCCGCTCTGCATTAAGCGCTAATAAGGCAAGGCGCTCAGTTACGGATGTGTTCAACCACTTCATGGTTTGTGGGCCAATCACGCCATCAGTCTGCAAGCCATGCATCTTCTGAAACTGCTTGATCGGTTTTTCAAGCGAGGCGTCGTAATAGGCCACATCATTCAAGATGGATGTGGTATCCAGATTCACCAGAGCTAAACGCTGCACTAAAGCTTCACGGTGGCTTAATGGGTCACCCGGACGCTTAAGCCGCTCCATCTGCTCGTATAGTGCCACCTCATTAAACTCAATGCTCGAGAGTGATTGATACGCCTGCAGCAGTTGTTGATAAGCAGGGTCTTGTGGAGTGTATTCATCCATTAAGCGAGCGAGCGACTGGTTACCGATCGCCATATGCAAAGCCAGTTGCGCCTCTTCACTCGGCGGAGCAAGAGGTTGATCAAGTTGACCTTCAAAAAACCAAGCAATACCGATTTTTGGTGCCTGCTCAGCATAGCTGAGGTATTGCAGTAAAGTGTCGGTCGCTAACACATCATACTCATGCCATCTATCTTGCTGACGATAGCTTTTGAGCGCGAAAAGTTGTCGGCTAAACAAAGGACTGAAACTCGCACGGTGAATCACCTCAAGCTGAGCTTCAAAATGGTTCGCCGTGGCAAGATCGCTCCACAGTAACTGATCATTGTTACTGTGATAGATTTGCTCAACCAAAGCCGGGTTGGTGATCTGTTCATTGACCGGCGAAGTGCTATCAATCCACCCCAATTCAACAAAACGCTGGGTGGCAGAACACGGAATAACAAAGAATAACAATGCGATAGCGGCAACGACTCGGCTTTTCATCAAAACGCCCTACTGGCTGAAGATGCACTAAGTATGGCAAAACTCAGCCGCAAAATTAAGCTATTGATAGGACTATTTTCACTCGTGTCTCATCTTTATCGTCGGTCGTTCTATTCCCAAACGAATGAGCGTTGCAGGATGACGGCAAGCAAGGCGGCGGCAAGTACGTTCATCCCCATAAGCCCAGAGAGACTATGGGGGAGAACAAACGTGGCCAACGCCGCTGCCACATCAAGTAGGAGGGTTATGCCTAGATCGCTGACCAATGGTTGTCCCACATCACATTGCTCATATGCGATTGCGAGAGCTCAGGTGCAGATTGCAAAATGATTTTGCCCGACCCCGAACTGATTTGAAAAGCACCATGGCGAACAACCACGCCGGAAGCATCGGCTAAAGCGGCTAATTCCACCAATTCGCCCGTGGCTTTTGACCAGATCCCATAGCAATTCCCGGGGGGAGAGGTGGCAAGAATCCACTCATCGGTCGCCGCAATACTGGCAATATAGTGATTAAAACGCGCCCACTGCTCAGGCTCTGCTTGTAATGGCTTAAGCGGACCAGTCCCCGTGTGCATGGCAACTAAGGGAGGATAATCGTCTGGCTGGCCGCGATATTGCTGACCACACAGGACTGTGTTATCCCCATCATGAGCCAAATGACGGATGCTCAGATGGCGATCAGGTAAAGTGATTTGATCCAGTACCTCACCTTGCGCTGAGAGGTAAGTCAAACTTGGCTGCATACTCTCTAGATTTAACGGCTCACGGCCAAAAGTGTGGACGCCACCAACCCCCACAACCAAACGACCATCGGCCATCAAGATCACTTCGTGAGGACCAATCCCAAAACCGCTCCATTCCGCGACTTTTTGATAGTGGTGAGTCACATCATAAACGCCAATTACACCACGACTGGTTTTCTGCTCCCCTTCCGTGGCAAATAAGTAGCGGCCATCATGTGAATAGACACCATGTCCGTAGTAGTAACGCTGCGTATCGGCGGGACGCAGCACAATTTGCTGCGCCGTTTGATAATCAAACACCGACATAAACTGACCGGGGCGGCGTGCAAAAGCCACCGCATGCGGCAACCTTGGGTGAATGGCAATACCATGCCCTCGAGCAGGTAAGGCAAGCTTACCGACCGCCTGACCAGCGTTATCTGCCATCACTACGCTAAAGCGTTCTCGCCCTTCTATTGCACAGCCAATCAAGGCAGGCTGGGGTGATCGCGCAGAGCTACAACCGCTGATTAGCCAAGGTGTCGTGCAGCCAAAAAGCGCCACTTGCAATAAGTGGCGACGTGTTGCATCAGTCACCATCGGTTGCATTAAACCCTATGACCACACCCAGTCCCACAGCCACTTCGTCGTGCAGCAAATAGTTCAGTTGCTCGAGCTTGTCGCGCAAAACTAAACCCTCGCGATATCCCGCTTTGGTTTGCAGCAAATCAAACAGGCTTGCATGCTGCGGCCAAGTTTCGATAATCCCAGCCAACTGCGTGGTGACGCGATCCGCCGTGGCAACCATACCTTGTTGACGCAGCATCGCATCCATACCTTTGCCATCGGCAAGGTATAAGGCTTGAATCGCCAACAAGTTATAACGCATATTGCTCAGCGAGGTTTTCGAGCGCCACGACTCCGAGAAATAAGGCCGTGGCTGACCAATATTGGCCAGCGGCCGATTGAGCTTAGAGAGCGTAAACTCCAACTGATTGGAAAGCAGCGCGATGTACTCCGCACGCCAAGTGCTATCATCCAAAGATTGCCATGGGTTCTCTTGCCAAGCCTTAGCAATGTGAGTGGCATTACGCTGCACAGTCGCGCTGATGGCCATCGCGGCTGGACAAGCTTGCTGCGGTGCAGTCAGCAAAGGCGATGCGCTATCGAAAATGAGCCATTCCAATGCACCCAACCCTTGCACTGCCACACTCTGTTTTGCAATATCGTCGACTTCCCATACTGGCGGTTTGGCGAGCAGCTGCTTCATTTTATGCCCAGTCGTGTCTTTTTTATCTGGCCAGAATTGCATATTCCAGCTCAAATCTAATGCGGCACTCGGCCCACGCTGCTGTCCTTGTAAGGCCATCCAACCTTGCATGCTGGCTTGCCACTCTTGTTTCAGTGGTGATATATCGGTCGTCGGCGCTTGGCAATAGTGAGCCATACGCTGCTGTAACTGCTTGGTTTGCTCAGCGAGAATGTGGGCATATTCACGCTCTAGCTCGAATACCGCTTGGCTAGGATGCTCCATGTCTGGAGCACTCTGACACGCAGCCAGTAAAGACACCGCTAGCAGAGTCACTGTTTTTTTCATCCTTCTCTCCTAGAGTGAATTCAAAAAGGCCACCAGCGCTTCACGCTGCGCTTTATCAAACTGCAGTACCTTATCGCGGCTCGCCTGCGCTTCACCGCCATGCCACAACACCGCTTCCAGCACATTGCGCGCACGGCCATCATGCAAGAAATAGGTGTGTCCATTGACTTCTTGGGTATAACCTATCCCCCACAAAGGGGCAGTACGCCATTCACGCGCAGAAGCCAAGGCCTCTGGACGACCATCACTCAAGCCTTCGCCCATATCATG